>DATKMG010000056.1:0-13379 GCA_035541995.1 Terriglobia bacterium | reverse complement strand
ATCCTGATCGTTGATGATGAAGAGGGAATCAGGAATTACCTGAAAACCCTTCTCAAGCTCAAAGGATATGAGGTCCAAGCCGTTGCCAGCGGAATCGATGCCCTGGAGTATTTTAGTGCCAATCCTCCGCCATCCTTGATTTTGCTGGATATTTTGATGCCCGAGACGGACGGACTGGAGACCTTGAAACGCCTCCGCAAGGTGGAGCGGGAAATTCCCGTCATCATGCTTTCGTGCATCGGAGAGACTCGAACAATAGTAGAAGCAATGAGGTCTGGAGCCACCGACTATTTGAATAAGCCATTCGAAGAAGCCGAGCTTGAAGTCGCCATTTTAAAAGCGCTGGATCGAAAAAGACTCGTGGAAGAGAACAAGCTCCTTCGAGCTCAGAACCAGGAGCTTTCTGAGGGTTACCGGTTCATTGCCTCGAATCCGAAAATGATTCGCATCAAGGAACTGATTGTGCAAATCGCTAACACCGATGTCACGGTTTTTATTGAAGGGGAGAGTGGTGTTGGAAAGGAGATTGTAGCTCGCGAGATTCACCAAGGATCGCCACGTCGAGAAAAACCGTTTGTTAAGGTCAACTGTGCCGCCCTTCCTTCAGAGTTGCTGGAAAGCGAATTGTTCGGTTACGAGCGAGGGGCTTTTACCGGGGCCTTCCGGTTGAAACAAGGGAAGTTCGAACTGGCCAATTACGGCACCCTTTTTCTGGATGAAATCGGAGATATGGCGCCTACCCTTCAAGCCAAGCTGCTCCATGTTCTGCAGGATAATGAATACTCGAGATTGGGCGGGAAGAAGAACATTGTGGTAGACGTACGGATCATCGCCGCGACCAACCAAAACTTGGAAGAAGCGATGAGAGAAGGGAGGTTCAGAGAGGATTTGTACTACCGCCTAAACGTGGTCAATGTCAATATCCCTCCTTTGCGGGAACGTAAGGAAGAGATTCCGCTCCTCTGTGATCATTTCCTGCGCAAGTACAATCGCAAGTATAGCAGTACGACCACTACTATGAGCCAGAAGGTCATGCCTTATTTCCTGGACTATGACTGGCCGGGAAATATTCGCGAACTCGAAAACGTCATGAAGCGGCTGGTGATTCTGAGCAATGAAGACCAGATCATCGAGGAGTTAAAGAGCAAGATTGATTCGCAGAGACTGACACAGAAGGTTGCTCAACAGACTCACGTCACTGAAATCTCCCGTGATGATTCTGCAGGGGTCAGCTTAAAGGACATGAGCAAGACCCTCACCTCGACGGCAGAACGAGAAGTCATTCTTCGAGCCTTACAGCAAACCCAGTGGAATCGCAAACAAGCCGCTATCATGTTGAACATCAGTTACAAGACACTCCTCAACAAGATAAAGCGGCTCGACATTAAGTGAATTTTCGCGCGATTTCGCTTCCCTGCGAGCACAAGCATATTCTCTTAAGACCAATTCCTGGCCCTTTAAGCCGTTTACACAAAAGAGTCATATGGCCTTGCCTCCGCTCACGGGTCCCGACGCAAACGCCCTTCGTTACATATGGACGGAGAACCGACCACCATTGCCAGATTCCGGCGATGATTGGTTCTATCAGAAAGATCACCTTCCGGAAGCAAGCTTGGACATCAAGATCGCATTCCCACTGAAGTTACTTTAGAACTAGTTGGATTAGAGAGAGCAGGCTGGAGGCCGTAAAAGGCTTGGGAAGGAACAAGACACAACCGGAAGCAAAACTCTTCTTGACAATATCGACTTCTTTGCTTGCCGTTACCATAATGATAGGCAAATCTCGCAGATGGGGATCATTTTTTACTGTCTTTGCGAGTGTGGTGCCATCCATATGAGGCATCAGAGCATCTGTAATGATGGCGTCAAACTTTTCTTGGGTCAGAGAATTCATCGCTTGTTCTCCGCTCAATGCGGTCGTCACGCGATAATCCTTTTGACTCAGGATAGTGCGGATCAGGGTCAAAATGTTGGGGTCATCATCGACGACAAGAATATGTTTGGGATCCATAGGTCGATTGGAAGGCTGAGCAGGGTCTCGCAATTCTTCTTATTCAGGACCCTCTCCAGTCATCAGGGTTTCCATTCTAATCCAACGCGTATGAAAATCAATAACGAAACTTTCAGAGGAGATAGTTTGATTGCAAAAGATTTTCCCGATCCCGTTACTCGAACGCGGGCGTTCGACAATCATCCCGATTACTTGTCATCCACGGAGCGGATTAGGAAAAGAAAGACAACAATCCTGGTAGCCTCCGCCCGGTTTCTGGCGCTGTGCTCATTGAGGGTGGCCCCAACATTGACCCTGACGTTCTTCCTAACTAGCGTTCCCGCTCGCGCTCAAAAGCCAGATCCGGTGCCAGTCCAAGAAGCACGGCAGTTATTGAATCAAGGGAAGGTGACCGAAGCGCAGGCCAAGCTGGAGACATTCCTCAAAAGTCAACCGGGATCATCTCAAGCAACGAATCTACTGGCTCAGGCCTACCTCTCTGATGATCATTATGAAAAAGCCCTCCAGACCATACGGGGAGGGTTGAAATCCAATCCACTCAATGCGCAGACTGTCGCTACTTACGGACATTGTCTTTTTCGTGAAGGAAACCTATCCCAGGCAGAAACGCAATTCCGCAAGAGCCTGAAGATAGATCCGACTCAGGCAAGTGCCCATTTGGGATTGGGCAGGATCTACTTGAGCCGACTAAAATCTGCTGAAGCTCTCCTGTCACTGCAGGAAGCCATCCGTCTCGCTCCCGACATGGAAGAGGCCTATTTTTATGCCAGCGAAGCTTACGGGAATGATCGGGACTTGAGTAGGCAAGTCGGATCCCTCGAGAAATATGTATCTCTTGGGTCACAAAGGCGTCCGGAGCGTCTGCAGAACGCCAAGGCTCTACTGCAGTTTTTTCAGACCCTGGAGAAGGAGCCGGTTAGTGAATTCAGCGACAAAACCCGCCCTTACGCGTTCGATGTCCAGCCTTTTTATGGATTGCTGCTCATTGAAGTCCGTATTAACGGAGAAGGCCCCTTCCGCTTCCTTGTCGATACCGGGGCGACTTCCACAGTAATCTCCAACATCCTGCTGAGCAAATTGAAGATCACGCCAATTGCGACTTCAGTGACGCGATGTGTCGGGGGCGAGGGCAGGATCGGCAGTCAACTGTGCAAGCTCTCCAGTCTGGAAATAGGAGATCTTAAGATACGGAATTTGCCAGTTTCATCCTTTGACAACGCTATCTTTGCCGAATTGATCGACGGGGTTCTGAGTACTTCGACCTTGTCTGATTTCATAATAACCCTGGATTATGGGGACCGAAAGATTCTCCTTACTCCCAGGTCAACTTCCTCGTCTTCTACTCAGAAATCTTCCATATCGTCAACTCCTCTACAAAGTGAGTTCCGAGTCTTTGGCAATCTCCTTCTGTTACCCGTTTCGGTAAATGGTCAAGCTCCCAAGAATTTCCTTTTTGATTCCGGTGCTGTCACTAGCACTCTGTCCAAGCGGCAAGCCAGTTTGTTCGGAGTGAATGAGGACACTCCCGATTCTCAGGTGGATATTCAATTTGCCGGTGCCTGCGGGATCACCAAATCGGTACTTTCTGTAAGTGGGGTGAGTCTCAGCTCTTTTGGACAAGTTTTGAGGTTAAAGCAGATTCTGGCAGTCGATCTTGCTGAGATTTCCAAGGAACTGGATACTGAGGTCTCCGGTATCCTGGGAGGCGATTTCTTCAGCCGTTACAAGGTTACCCTCGATTATTTGACCACAACGATCAAGCTGGAAGAATAGGGTTGAAGGAATTTTTTCAGAGTTTTCTTCTTTCAGGAAGAGGCTGGCAATACGCCAATCACAGCCATCATTCTTCCACACTGCCCGGCGTCGGCTCGGTGAGAAAAAAAACGTTGAGTGTCGCAAGCCGTGCAAGGTGGATCGGCGAAGATCTTCGCTCCTTCAAGTCCGCACTCCAGTAATTGCTGCTTACAGGCCGAAGGGAGGTCTAAGAACCACTTCTTCTGAGCGATGGGTTTCTGGAGGTTCGATACCGCTTCCGAAAAAGGTGTAAACAAACTGGAAGCATGAGAGAACTCGCCTTCGTATGCCGAGAATACCTCGGCGCCAACCAAATAACAGCAGTTTCGGATTGACGGCCCTACCACGGCGATGCATTGTTCAGGATCACTTCCAAATCGGTTCTGCATTCTACGTATCGTCTTCTCCACAATCCGCTTCAGAGTCCCGCGCCAACCGGCGTGAACCGCCGCTACAGTACCACCCTTTGGATCGAGGATTAGAATCGGCATGCAATCTGCCGTCTGGATGGCTAGGAGCAATCCGGGTCGCCTGGTGAGCAAACCATCCCCAACAACGGGCTGCTCGGGGGAGGCGAGATCCTCAGCGACGACGATCTCATCGGAATGGATCTGGTTTAGTGTAACCAGACAGGTCTCCTTACCTTTGTCCGTTGCATTCAGGCTGAAAAAAGTCGCCATCAGGTTGTGACGGTTTTCCAGGACCTGTGAGTGGGGCTGGTATCCATTCAGCCCATAACTCACCTCCAGGCCGGTTGCCGGATTCTTTCTTAGGGCAAAGCCGTGTATGATTTCCTTGTAGGCGGAAAGCGAATGATGGTATAAAAATGCGCCATCAGGTGAGATTTGGAAATGAGTAGCCATCAAGTCGGGGGTGGCGCAATTGATTGTCGGTATTGGTATAGATATCGTCGAAATCGAAAAGCTTCGTCTGGCGATGGTCCGGAGAGGGGACCGTCTGCGCAACCGGGCCTTTACGCCCGGAGAAATCGAATACTGTGAAGCTCGTGTCACCAAGTTTCAGCATTATTCAGCTCGATTCGCGGCCAAAGAAGCAGCCTTCAAAGCCATTGGTACAGGCTGGCGCGAAGGAGTGGGTTGGCAAGATGTGGAAGTTGTAAACCAGCTCAACGGCAAACCTGGTCTTTTACTGAGAGGAAAGACCCTGGAAATTGCCAATCGGCTCGGTGCCAGAATCTGGTGGGTCAGCCTGAGTCACACGGACCAGTACGCAGTCGCACAGGTGGTCCTCGAAGGTTGAACCCTGCCACGGGCGCAAGACAAGGAACGAATGGAAACAGCAAACAGCTTCAAAATTCGATCCAGGTTTCAGGATCGAGCGCCTAGGATCATTAATAGCCTTCCCTGCCAGTCACTTTCCCTTTTAATCCGGTTTCAGTGAGCTCAGAGATCTCCACGCTCAAAAGTTGATTGAATGAGACTCCAGATCCAGGGATTTCCACCTTCAAGTAATTGGAACTAATAGCTTCCACTCCCCCCCCGTGGTCCTCTTTGGCAAGAGTAATGACTGAAAGGGTTTTGCCCAGAAAGGAACGTCGGAAACGCAGATTCTTCTCGGTCGCCAATTGCCTCAGTTCCAAACTGCGCTGTTGGGCAACCGGACTGGGAACCACTGGCCTCAAGTTGGCAGAGGCAGTTCCCGGGCGTTCCGAATATGGGAACACGTGCAAGTACGTCATCGGAAGAGCTGCCACAAGTTCCTTTGTCAATTCATGGTCTGCCTTGGTTTCCGTGGGGAAACCCACCATCACATCAGCGCCGATCGCGGCATCGGGGGCCGATCGCCTCACTCTCTCCACCAGCCGGGCATAATCTTTGGCCGAATAAGGTCTCCGCATCAACCGAAGAACCCGGTCGGAACCGCTTTGCAGGGGAAGGTGGAAATGCTTAGCCATTTGGGGAGATTCAGCAATTAACTCTACCACCTCAGCCGTCATCTCCAGGGGTTCTACCGAACTGAGCCGCAGCCGCTCGAGCCTCGCAAGCCTCAGGAGCTTCTCAAGCAAGGAGAACAAGCTGCCCTTATTCTTAAGGTCCCGGCCGTAAGCGCCCAGGTGGATTCCCGTCAGCACGATTTCCTTGTAGCCCTGGTCAAGCAAATTTGTTGCCTGCCTAAGGACCTCCATTTCCGATAGGCTCCTGGAATCCCCGCGGACGTAGGGAATCACACAATAGGAACAACGGTAACTACATCCATCTTGAATTTTCAGAACCGGGCGTGTCCTCCCTCCGCCAGCCGAATCCGAGATGGACCTCAGTTCCGTGGTCTCAAAAATACTGCTGCAATACACGGCCGCGGAGGGCTTGCTATCCGCCAGCTTCTCCCGCACATGCTGTGCGATATTGCTACTTGTATTTCTCTGCAACTGGTCACCCGACGGACATTTCAGATGATGGTCCAAAACCAACGGGACCAGTTGCTCTTTATGCGAGTTGCCGATTACACAGGTTACCCCGGCAACTCGCGCTAATTCTTCTGCTGCTCGCTGGGCATAACAACCAGTCACGACAATACGTGCGGATGGGTTCTCGCGATGAACCCGGCGAATCATCTGACGGGCCTGGGCATCGGCCGACTCAGTCACTGTACAGGTGTTCACCACCACCAGATCTGAATTCTGCCAATCCTGAGATTTCCCCAGCTGATTTTGCAGGAACGCGTGTTCGATGGCAGCGCCATCGGACTGCGTCGCCCGACACCCGAAATTGATAATGTGAAACGTCTTCATTTCTTCAAATATAACTCAGGCGCCGAATTTATCGAAGAGGCGAGCATTGGCCATCATCAACCGGATCAAATCCTTGCTGTAAAACAATCCCAGAGACCCACGGTTCGTATGGGTCTCTGTGAATCGCTCCAGGTTATCGGAGCCGGAGACAGCACTGTGTAATAGAACCGGTTGAGGGTGCCAGCTATGGCCTTTCATCGGGACGGGTGTGGAATGGTCCCCCGTAATCGCTAGCACAGTGGGTTTCTTCTTTAGCAAGATGGGAAGGACTTTGTCGACCTCCTCAATGACAGCCGTCTTCTGTTCGAAATTGCCGTCCTCACCGTACATGTCGGTGGCCTTGACATGAATGAAGAAGTAGTCAAAGTTGTCATATTCATCCAGGTATTTTTGAAACTCTTCAGCAGTGGTATTGGTACCTTCGAGCTTCCTCATGCCGATCAGTTGAGCCAAACCCTTGTACATGGGGTAGACAGCGATGGCTGCAGCACGCAAAGCAAAGCGCTCCTGAAAAGTCGGGATATGGGGCATATGCGCGATGCCTCGAAGGAGAAAGCCGTTGGCTGGCTTCTCCTCAGCAAGGAGAGGCAGGGCTTGCCCATAAAACAGGCTCACCAACCTGGCGGCCTTCTCCGCTTTGGCCGACTTGACAACAGGTTCCACCTTTTTGATAGGGAGTCCTTCCCGATGGGGGTCCGAATCCGTCAAGGGTCCCTCGATATCTTTCCCCCGGAAGACCACTACAAAGCGGTGAGACTTGCCGGCTTTGATAATGACATCCGTATCCTCGATTCTTTTGATTTTGCGCAGCTTTTCACAAAGCTTCTCATTGACCTCAGTGGGAATTCGCCCGGCCCTTCGGTCCCTGACAATACCCTGCTGGTCCAGGGTGCAGTAATTGGCACGTGCCGCAACATCACCCCCTTGCAATTCGATGCCGACACCCAGCGCCTCAATGACACCGCGACCCACTTCATAATCTAACGGATCATATCCGAAAAGCCCCAGGTGCCCCGGCCCACTCCCGGGAGTAACGCCTGGGTACACAGGTATCATTCGACCCATTGCCGAACCCCTGGCCACCTGATCGAGATTAGGGGTTTTGGCGGCTTCGAGAGGAGTCTTAAATTGGGTCTCAGCGGTTGCAATATCGCCCACTCCATCCAGGACCAGCAAGACCAATTTGGTGTCTGGCGGATTTGGGAGTCGCAATGATTTGTAAAGATCTTCGAAATCCATAAGCTTCCTCACTCACAATTAAGAAAGTCGGGTCGCGAACGAATGGCCCTCGAAACCTCTTTATATTCCTGTCTCGGTGCAACGTTTAGAGTTTAGATTAAATCATTCAGGGTGCCTACGAAAATTCGCCATCGGTGGCAGAATGCAAGCATGGACGGTGCAGCCTGCTTCAGAAGTTACCATGCCCCGCTAGAAGTGCCATACGTCAAGACACAATGACTGCATGAAAAGAAGTTTCACCTGCCTGGTCATATAATCTGGGAGTGAAAAGGTCACCGCGAACGTTTCGTTCTTTGTCTCCAAGCCTGATAAAATCCGTGCACTGTGAAAAACTGTAACCCATCTGCCCAGCTCTCGTCCTGGATGATACGAGCTACGAACAGAGTGTGGCTTCCCATTTTCCGAGTCGCCTCAATCTGCAATTCTCTTACGCGCAGTGAGAACTCAGGCACGGGGAGGCCGAGTCTGGTTGACAGTCTCGTAGAAAAAGGGAGCAGATTCCAGTCGGCATGCTCTCGTTTGTGATTCTTGGCCAGTTCGTATGCTAGTGAAGTGTACTCCATGGGGAGGCTGCTCAGCGCCACTCTGCCCGCACGTTCAACCAGCGATGTGACCGGCCTCGTGCTGTTCAATGCAAATGAAAAGTAGTTCCCCCCAATTGGGCCCATCAGGTTCATAGGAAAAATATTGCTGACTCTCCCATCGGTCACGCTAACCAGAACGACGGGCCGAGGACAGACAAAAAAAGCAATCATGGAGTGCACTTCGCGGGCTGTCATTTGAACCTCTGGAGTCTGACGCCAGCGCCGATACGCGTAGTACAGATAGCGAGTCCAAAGCCTTATTTTAGGCAGGCAATGGTTCCGGCAACTTAGGACCTTGAACAAATATAGCTCATGATTGCCCACGGGAAGGGTTTTCGAATGCTGAAGGTAAATCTTCACTAGACATTGTGCCCGCTCATCCTGTTCGCGAAAACTCAGCGAGAGTCGCGCACCTTCCCCGAGCGCTGGTTCCCCTGGGCCATGAAACCCGATGCCGATTGTCAGGGGTGCGGCACAAGCCATCATATGGCTGTGAGTCACGTCTCGAGGTGAACCCAAACCGTGTAGCCAGACACTTACCTCAGATTGAGGATCACGCAGTCCAAGGGCGCATTGTTGAGGGAATTCGGACGGACCCAATAGGATTCGCTTCAGGACCTTACGAGCGAGGCTAGGCGGCTCCATCCCGGTTACTCACTATCATGTTGCGCTCAAACTCAAGCAGTGCATAATCTGCCATACTTCGCAGGATAGGAACGCTTCCGAACCAACCGTCGAATTCGGCCAGCGCCTTGGTAAGTCTCGGAAAACGGCGTGCCCAGGGCTCCAAATAGGAAGGAGGTACACAAATCCCAATCCCCTTCCACTTCCGTAGCTTGAACTGCGGGGCGAGTAGATTGGCCATCTCTTTCACAGAAAAGTACTGAACGACAAGTGTGCCTGCTTCGAGAGGGCGGACCATATGGCCACGGAATCTTCGAACGGCCTTCCGTGGATCTCCGCGCGCTAGAAACCACACGATTTCCCAGGGGACGAACCGTCCGATGATGCCGAGCAAAAAAGGGGCACCCGGCTTCAAGAGCCGCCCCAGATCCTGCGCAACCGCAGAAACGTCTTCCACGCAATTCAGGCCGGAGAAGTTGGAGAAAGCCCCGTCGAAAGGACCTTCTCCGAGAAGCACATTGATTTCCTCGGTAGCCAGTGGTCGGAATTCAATCAAGCCATCGAGCTTTGCTTTGTTTGTTCGCTGGCGGGCCAGCTCGATCATGCGCGGGGAGATGTCGCAGGCTAAGACCCTTATTCCTCCCTCGCCCAGGTGGACGGCATCAAGCCCGGTGCCACAGTTCAGTTCAAGAATTCGTTGGCCTGGTCGGAAGACACAATCAAGTTCGTCCCATACGGCTTTTCGTCGTGTCTGGCCGATGAGCGTTCCCGCAAAGTCCTGCTCATAGGTTTCAGCCGCAGCATCCCAATACTCTTTTGCTGTTTGAGTCAAGATCGATGCCGGTGCCAAGGCTTAAGTCTTGAGTTCCTAAATTGAAGATATTCTACCCTAAGTCTCCCGACCTCATGGAACGAATGCGATTCATACCCCAACGCGGCAGCTAGCATTCTGCCGGCACGCCGCTCCTGTGTCGGGTCATTTCCGTAGATCCTGACCGGTCACGCTCCCGGGCTGCCCGCCATTGTTGCGGGAGCTGAACTCCATTTGGGGATTCGTTCATCATGGACCATGAGTTGCTTTCTAGTCATGAGCAAGGTAAGGATCCATTTTAGGAAGTTCCCAAAGCATCGCTTTTCCACGATCCTCACCGATAGACCTGTACGGAGAGCGGACCCGATCGCAAAGTGGTGCGAAGAACCCGAGGCTCGGTCGAGATTATTGACCCGGAATCGCTCCACACGGCAATCCACTCTTTATCGGCTGGATCGCCAGAACAGGACATGCGGGGCTTACCGATCCGGGAGTGAATGATTGTGCGCTGGCAATCAGGAGGTGAGATATCCATGCCGGCCATGATCTGCTTTGCCCGCGCCACTCCTGCCTCACCCTGCCGGAGGCGCACCCTGTCGAGATATTCCTGGATCATATCCTCCGGCAAAGGCTTAACTAGAATGAGTATCTTTTCCTCCTTTCCGGCTGAGCGATCCAGATACTGCGCCAGTTGGTAGCTCAACTGTAGATGGGGATCGCCAGTGTCTCGCCGGAGGAAACGGTGCACGTCTACGACGGACCACGTCAAACCGAGCACGACCAGCATACTTGCCAACCAGGGGTGAGGACTCCCGACCAGTTCTTCCAACCCCAATGCAGCCAGGCCAAGCGTGGCGGCAATCAGGATCGTTGCCTCACGCGATGCGACAAACCGCTCGGGATTCGGAGAAACCCCGTGCGACGAAAACAGGATGGCCATCAGAAACAAACCTAAGAAGCCTGCTAATAGTCGCACACGCGCATCCCTGAGCAGATGCTTACGGCAGACATGCCAGAATCCTGCTAGGGCCAGCGCCAGCGCCGGTGCCGGTGTATTCTTCACTGTGATCCAACCGAGATAGACCCATCGCATCAACCTGCCAAGGGACGTAGGCCATTCAATGACGAAGGTACCGGGACCGGAAAGTCCCACATGAAAAAGGACCCACGCCAGTGGAGCCCAGCCGAAGAGCAGACATGCACGCGCCAGGGCAGCAACATTCCGCGCGCGCGCCACAGCAAATAGAGGGACGGCAATCCAGGCCTCGAAGCGTGCCAGACACGCAACAGCCAGGCTGATGCTCGTGGCTACCTGCTGTTCGCGCAAGAAATACTGGAACGCGAACAACAGGCCTGCCAGCATCAGCAACTCCTGGTAAGGGACGATAGAGATTTCCACCAGGAATGGATTTGCCGTGAAGAGCAGTGCGGCAATGAAAGCGGTTCGCTCGCTGACGAAGCTGCGAATCAACCAATAGAACCCAATGCCGGCGGTTGCTCCGATTATGGCCATCAAGCAGCGGATAACCAGGAGGCTCTGAGATATCAGAGAAACTCCGTAGATCAGCACCTGTAACAACGGCAATTGGTATGAAAGCAATATGTGATCCCGGTTTGCCAGGCGCAGGACACTGTCGCCGCCGAAGACTATCGGGAAGGCGTGAATCAACCAGATTCGCAGCACCAGTCCTGCAATAAATACGGCGGCAGATTTCACCAGCGGCGGCGGTAGAGCGTCATCCATGGATGCGTATACTTCCAGTCATGCGGGGCGCCAGACTCACCAAGGGTAGCCCAGGCGAGAATCCGGCCGCTTCGCGCTTCGGCAATTTCGTCGTAGCGATCCTTAAGTGCTACCCGCGTAGTTAAAGGATACTCCTGATCAGGGAGGTCAGCCATCAAGACCCAGGGCGGCAGCTCCTTCGTGAGATCAGAAAAGAAGAGACTGGGTCCCATGGGATAAACTCTGGTATCGAGCGGTGGGAGACCCACCAGCAGCCGTGACACCGGCGTTCCAGGTGTTACCGAGTTGAGGATTACGGGCAGAATTTGATTCGCCGGATGGGGGGAGATCATGTAATGAAGTTGCGCCAGGCTGGCGCAGACGGGGAACACGAGAGCCGTGCATCCCACTACCCATTGGGGCCACCGGGTCAAGGAGGCGATCGCAATTCCGGCTGCTATTGCTAGAAACGGGAGCAGCGGGATCAAGTAGCGCAGCAGCGCCCAGCGCAGAGGGATCAAGCTTAAAACCGTACCGGCCAGTCCTGACAGAATGAGCCAATCCCCCTGCCTATGCCTCCAGGCTGATCTGCAGATACCGGCGAGAGCGGCTCCCAGTGCCACGGGTCCGACCAGGAATCTCGCTACATTGAGAAAGGTCAGCCGCAATAATCCCATGAGCGAAAGCTTGAACGGCGCCGGTGTTTGGGCAATGACGTAAGGTCGAATCTGGCTGACCATTTCCGAAAACCGGGTCAAGACATACGGTTGGCCCATCCAGCACCCTGCGATGGTTCCCAGGGTCATTAAAGCGGCAGATCGAAAGGGGAAGCGGCCGTCGGCTGCAACAATCACTAGGAGCGGCAACACAACGAAGGCAGCGGGATACTTGGCCGTTATAGCGAGCCCGCCCGCAATCCCAAGAGCGATTAAAAGCCAGGGTTGCCACTGCTTTTGCGCCCGGACGCCCAGCCAGACTGTCAGTATCAGCATGGCCATCATCGTCAGGTCCATACGAACCTGCGTCGAAGCCAACAGATGAACCGGAGATGCCGCCACCACCGCTGCTGCCCATAAGCCTGCAGCTGCGCTCTCTACCTCCCTCCCAACTATGTAGACTAACACGATCGAAACCAATCCCAAGAACACAGACAGCGCCCGTGCGGTTGCATACACACGTTCGAACAAGCCCGGGACCATCTGATAATAAGCCTGACGCCAGGGACCACCAAATACACCGGCCACCTCGGCCATCTCGAGCCAGAGTGCAGTCATCTCCAGGTGTAGCGCCCCCCAGTGATACTCGCGGACATCGAAGTCGAGTTTCCAAGGCCGTGTATGCGAAGCACCGGTAAGAACATCGTCCTCATCAAAAGAGTAGGAGCTCCGGATGCCTGACGCGATAACCTGCGGGATTGTCGGAGGCAGTCCCCACTTCATCGCCGGCAGGCGCAGAGCGAGTGCGCCCACGAGGATGAGCAGGAGCGCAACCACTTCGAAGCGGGTGACGTTGGAAGCGGGCAGATTCATTGAATCTCTTTAGGTCTTTAGGATTGACACGATACACTCTGTTCCTTGGATGGGTCAACTAGTTCTAAATGGCTAAGTCGCGCGACAAAGCCGACACGAACAGGTAATAACAAGACCTTCTCTCTTCGACTCCCGTCTCATGATGAGATGGAGATATCTCTAAGGCATTGACTTCCTTTTTGCGGGTCGCGTGAACCCTCTCCGTTATCAACGATTGTCCCTCTATCGGATTACCTTGCCCGAGCCATCTGCCCCGGATGATAAGAGGTGGAATTTAGATATCGACTTGGGCGTGATTGCCCGGAGTTACACTTT
>DATKMG010000055.1:0-6366 GCA_035541995.1 Terriglobia bacterium | reverse complement strand
GGCCCGCCTGAGATCGAGAGGATTTCAATGGGTCCAAAGACGCTGCTGGCCCCCAGGTCCCCCAGGATATTGTCGCTGGCAAAATAGCCGCCCGCCGCAATCTGGATGGACCGCGTCGCCGTGATGTTGCCGTTGCCGCTGCTATCCCCCTGGCGGGCCGTCACCGTCACACTCACGGCGGAATCGTTCGGATTGACGATGACCAGGCTGGATTGGAAATTGGTGTTGGCGGAAGACTTCAACAGCAGGTGACTGCTGCCCTGGCTGACACCCACGCCCTGAAAATCCTGGTAAGGAGCACTGAGATTGCAGGAGGAGCTAGGGTCCGGGTTTTGGTTGGCCTGACACATCACATAGAAACTCCCGTTCTGGGAGGGGCGGCCTCAGGCAGCTGGGTGGGTTGTGGCAGTCGTAGGACCAACCCCGGCGGACGCCCTTAAGCGTTGCCAGACGCCTCAGTCTGTACTCAGCGGAAGGAGGCCCTGTTGACGAGGATTCTACGGTTGATTTCGGGAAACCCCTCTCCAGCACAGTCTTGGCCGAATGAGAGATTCTAGTTTTGCCCCAATTTCCAGAGGCTGCAAATCAGCAAAAAGAAGTGGAATTCTCCCGCACTTTGGCCAGTGGCTTGGGGCATTCCCCCCGAATTTTTCTCAAAGACGCTGCGACACTATGTTGCTTAGATTCTTATCTTGAATAGTTCTCACAACTTATCGCTCTCGCGGGGTTTGGCGGGCTGCGTGCAATCCGTGTGGGCGCCGGAAATCTATCTTCATCTCCTTCTAGTCGAACGCGGCACAAATAAATCTCCGCATTCCGGCACATGTTCCGTGATTTGCCCATACAAAAGGGGGAATTGGCTTGTTAGGAGCCTCTAAAGAGCCTCGCGCGGTATGCAGTCCTTTCATGAGTCGGGGCTTCACCGTCGCGGCACTTCGACCATCGGCACTAGCAATCCGGCAGAATCCCTTCGCCCCGAAGGGCCTGGCCGTCCAGGCCGCCCGAGACGGTTGCCCTAGCTTTCATCGATTCTGGCGGATCTGGAGTTATTCATCGATCGCCTTCTTCGTGACGATAGTATCGATGCACGGGGGCACATTGCTTGCAGGTTCGGGAGACATCCGGGTCAAACTCGACACGGGCAAAGAGATCTACAGGGCAGGGTGTGTCTCCTGTCACGGACCGGATGGGAGAGGACAGTCCCAATCCTTGGCGGGCTTCAAGCGGCCTTCGACATTTCCGGATTTTAGCGACTGCCAGACCTCCACCCCGGAACCAGACATCCAGTGGCGCGCCATCATCACTAACGGCGGCCCGGCGCGGGCGTTTTCGGAGATCATGCCCTCGTTCAAGGACACGCTGACACAGGAACAGATCGGGAAAGTCATTGAGTTCCTGCGCAGTCTGTGTTCTGAGAGAGCCTGGCCTCGGGGCAATTTCAATCTCCCTCGCCCCGTAATTACCGAGAAAGCATTTCCGGAAAGCGAGGCTGTGGTAACGGGGGCGTATAATGTCAAGCAAGCCGCGGCTGGGAGCACGACGGCTATTTACGAAAGACGTATTGGAAGCTCTGGCATGATCGAGGCTGTGGTCCCATACAACTACTCCCAGGATAGCGGCGTCACGCGTTCGGGGTTTGGCGACCTCGCGATCGGCTATAAGCGCAAACTGTTCGATAGCCTGAAAAAGGGTTCCATTTTCAGTGTGGGGGGTGAATTGAGTGTCCCCACGGGAAATGCGGATATCGGGACTGGCGGTGAATCCACAGTCTTCGAGACCTTCGTAGCCTACGGGCAAATTCTTCCGGTGGACAGCTTTTTGCAGGTCCAAACCGGAATCGAACTGCCTGTGCACCCCGACAAAGTGCCCAGAGCCTACTATGTACGTACGGCTGTCGGCAAGACGTTCAGTCCTGACAGCGGGCTTGGCCGGAGATGGTCGCCGATGGCCGAATTCATCGCCGATCGGGACCTGGTGACCGGTGCGACCACCAATTGGGACATTGTGCCGGAGATCCAAATTCCTATCAGCAAACGGATGCACATTCTCGCCAATGTCGGCTTCCGCATGCCCGTGAACAATAGCGCGGACAGGCCCAAGCAAATCATGTTCTATCTC
The DNA here is from genome assembly GCA_035541995.1 of Terriglobia bacterium. Taxonomy (GTDB): domain Bacteria; phylum Acidobacteriota; class Terriglobia; order Versatilivoradales; family Versatilivoraceae; genus DATKMG01. The sequence continues at coordinate 4,248 of DATKMG010000055.1, read as the reverse complement.
CTGTGGGATTATGTGGACGGCAGCCTGAGGAAGGGCTGGTAGATGAGAATTGGTATGCACAAGGTACTCTTTTCGTTTTATCTGCTGGCTTTTGTAATGGCAGGCGTTACGGCATCGAGCGAGAAGAACACCGGGCATGATTTTTCTCAGGGCAAGAGCTTTGGCTCGCATTTTCAAACCTCAGAGCGCTGCGTCGCCTGCCACAACGGACTCTCAACGCCAGCCGGCGAGGACATTTCGATCGGTGTCAACTGGCGGACCAGCATGATGGCCAATTCGGGTCGTGATCCTTACTGGATTTCGGGGGTCCGCCGCGAAACGATCGATCATCCCAGCGCGGCGGCGGCCATCCAAGACGAGTGCACTATTTGTCATATGCCGATGATGCGCTACGAATCCAAGCTGGCCGGCGGGGAGGGCCAAGCGTTCGTACACTTTCCGCCAAATCGGAACAAACTCGCCGACCGGCTGGCAGACGACGGTGTTTCATGCTCGGTGTGCCACCAGATCACCGGCGAGAATCTGGGTAAGCGCGAGAGTTATGTTGGTGGGTTCAAGATCGATGAGAAGAAGGCCTCGGGCGACCGCCAAGAGTACGGCCCGTTCGAGGTTGACAAGGGCCACACAACGATCATGCGATCGTCTTCCACATTTCAGCCCTCCGAAGCCAAGCAGGTGATCCGTTCCTCGGAATTGTGTGCGACCTGCCATACCCTCTATACCCAAGCTCTGAATTCTCAGGGCCAGGTGGTCGGCGAGCTACCCGAGCAGGTTCCCTATCAGGAATGGCTACACAGCGAATACAAAGAAACTTCGAGTTGCCAGTCCTGCCATATGCCGGTGCTCAAAGAGGACGTGCCCATTACCGCGGTGTTCGGTGAACCTCGTCCGGGCTTCTCGCGGCACACTTTCGTCGGTGGCAACTTTTTCATGCAACGACTGATGACCCGCTACCGCAACGATCTGGGCATTGCCGTGGAGCCGGGGGACATGGAAGGTGCGGCCACCCGCACCATCGCCCATCTGCAATCGGAGGCGGCAAAGCTCGCCATTAAGAGCATGGAAATTCGCAACGGCAGGGTGGAAGTTGTAATCTCTATTGAGAATCTGGGAGGTCACAAGCTGCCGACGGCATACCCTTCCCGTCGTGTGTGGCTTCATGTTACGTTGCGCGACTCCAATGGCAAGGCGGTGTTTGAGTCGGGCGCGCTCAATCCCAACGGCTCCATTGAGGGAAACGACAACGACAACGACGCCACTCGCTTCGAGCCCCATTACACCGAGATCACCCGCCAGGACCAGGTGCAGATCTATGAGGCGGTTTTGGGGGATCCGACAGACAGGCCGACGACCGGATTGTTGACAGGTCTCCGGTTTCTTAAAGACAATCGATTGCTTCCGCACGGTTTTGACAAGCGAACCGCAGAAAAGGACATCGCTGTGCATGGGGAAGCGGAAATGGACCCGGATTTTACGGCTGGCGGTGACACCGTCCGGTATTCGGTGGCGGTCAGTATCAGCCCGGGTCCACTCCAGGTGGAAGCGGAGCTGTGGTATCAGCCGATAGCGTATCGCTGGGCAATGAATCTCAAGCAGTACAACGCTATGGAGCCAAGACGGTTTGTCAGCTACTACGAAGGGACAGCATCCGGCTCGGGTTTGATGCTGGTCCGCACCACGGCAACAACGAAGTGGGTAGATTCAAGAATCGCCAGAAACTCTCGGTCCAGGTGAGTGTTCCGCCATTCGACCTGCTGCCAAAGTGAATTCACCGATCAGATGGCGTGGCGCTACAGCAGCCGCTTCCTCCCCTGTTGGTGACTCGAAGTGCCGCCTGTCCATACTTCATTTTCACCACATCCTTAACCTCTGGTGTAAGCTCTCCTATTTGCAGATTTGAATGATCTTCTTCGGCCCGTGCGGGTGATCTTCCGAGGTGAGTCGTTGGATAGAAGCAGGGACCGACCGATGGATGGGGAGGAACCGTTCACCATATCGGTCTGATCTGATGGGTGAAGTGGCTGACGACAACGAAGATGTTCCGGGCACATCTAATCATCTCCTTTTGCGCCTCGTGTTAATCTCATAAGGAAGCTTCTGAATTCAAGGGATTGACATTGGTTCGAGCTATCAGAGACAACGAAAAACCTACAATGCGTCAGCGCATCGACGCCCTGCGCTATGTAGCCCCATTGCTCAAGATGGTGTGGGAGACTCATCCGGGCTATACGCTTAGCATGGCAGTACTGCGTTTGGCAAGATCGGCCATTCCGATAGCCACACTCTGGGTGGGCAAGCTCATCTTAGATGCAGTTGTGGCCTTACGCAGTGGCCCGTCCAACTTGCCCTTGCTATGGAAGCTAGTTGCCCTCGAGGTCACGATCGTTCTGGCCGGTGAAGCACTGGCGCGCGCTTCGTCACTGGTGGAAAGCCTATTGAGTGATTTGTTCTCCAATCACACCAGCGTCCGCTTGATGGAGCATGCCGCTACGCTGGATCTCTACCATTTTGAAGACCCTGCCTTTTATGACCAACTGGAGCGGGCTCGCCGCCAGACCACCGGCCGCATTGGTCTGCTGGTACAATTGCTGGGCATAGGGCAAGACGCCCTAACGCTGATCTCGTTCGGTGCCGCTTTACTTGTATATAGCCCCTGGTTGCTCTTGTTGCTGGCGTTGGCCGTGCTTCCCGGCTTTCTGGGTGAAACCCATTTCGCAACGCTCGAATATTCTCTACTCTACCGTTACACGCCCGAACGAAGGTGGCTGGATTACCTGCGCTATCTTGGTGCCAGTGATGAGACCGCCAAAGAAGTTCAGATGTTCGGGCTGGCAGGCTGGCTGATCCAGCGTTTTAAAGTCACCTCGCAGCGGTTCTATGAAGAGAACAAACGACTTTCCGTTCGCCGAACTCTCGTCAGCACGGGGTTGTCGATCGTTGGAACTGGGGGTTATTACAGCGCCTATGCCATCATTCTGCTGCGAGCCGTCAACGGCGCCATCAGCCTCGGTTCGTTGACCTTCCTGGCCGGATCCTTCGCGCGTAGTCGCGATCTCATTCAACGCTTGCTGCTGGGCGCCAGCGGGACTTACCAACAATGCCTCTATCTTAAAGATCTTTTCGACTTCTTTGATATGAAGGCGTCGATTGTGAATTCACCGGACGGGCGCCGCGTTCCGCCATCTTTCCAGGAAGGGTTTGTTTTTGAAAATGTCGGCTTTCGATACCCTGGAAGTGAGAGCTGGGCTGTCCGTCACGTGAATTTTCGTCTTCGGCCGGGTGAGCGGATCGCCCTGGTCGGAGAGAATGGGGCAGGCAAAACAACCCTCACCAAGTTACTGGCCCGGTTATACGATCCTACGGAAGGACGCATTCTCCTGGATGGAGTGGATCTGCGGCATTATGACCTGGCTATGGTACGGCGGACCATCAGTGTGATCTTTCAGGATTTCGTCCGTTACGATCTCCGGTTTGACGAGAACATCGGGCTCGGTGATATCGAGCAGGTGCGATTGTACCTCGACCGGGGGGAACAGAAACCCGGCAAGTTGAAGGCGGGTTTATTTGATCCTGCGTCATCCGGCAATGGCCACGTCCCGTTCGCAATTGTCACTGCCGCGGAGAAATCACTGGCGGCTTCGCTCTTGCCCCGTTTCCAGGAAGGTTATCAGCAGATGCTGGGGCGGCGTTTCGATAATGGCGTGAATCTATCCGGCGGTGAGTGGCAAAAAGTAGCGCTGGGGCGTGCTTACATGCGGGAAACTCAGGTATTGATCCTCGACGAACCCACTGCCGCGCTGGATGCCCGCGCCGAGTATGAAGTGTTCTTGCGATTCTCGGAACTGGTGGCAGGACGAATGGCTGTGATTATTTCCCACCGTTTTTCCACCGTGCGCATGGCCGACCGAATCATTGTGCTGCAGAACGGCAAGGTCATTGAAGACGGATCCCATGCCGAGTTGCTGGCCCGACGCGGGCTTTACGCTGAGCTGTTTTCGTTGCAGGCTGAAGGCTACCGGTGATCGCCGGAAGGGTTCTCGACGACGAAGCCCACACGCTAGATCAGTTTCTGTCGCGAGACTCGGCAAGAAGGCTCCCCTCCTCATCCGAGGAGGGGAGTTTTCTGGTAATCGTGCGGTTTCGCGGTAGAAACTAGGCTAGTGTCTCGAGTGTGAGTTTCTCTGTATATTACCGGATGCCTTTGAATCCAGTCCCAATGTGGAGCCATCTTTTCTCAGGTCAGAAACA
>DATKMG010000054.1:0-2817 GCA_035541995.1 Terriglobia bacterium | reverse complement strand
CCGCAAGGGCAGATCATCAGCATTCCCTGCGGGTGGTGCGTCTCGATGATCTTCCGAAACTCTGCGAAGAGTCCTCTCAGTTGATGGACCGAATCGTAAGGCGAGACGTGATGGTGAACGGGATTGTAGCAGGCCGGAACGGTAAAGACGTCATCCATGTAAAAGCCATCGGCTTTCCAGTCTTCAATCATGCGCCCGGCCAGCTGGACCATGTAGTCGCGGGCAGGCGGGTAAGCCGGACAGAGTGCTCCGGTATTCCGATAAGAGGCGGTTAGGATCGCCGATTGAGGGAATGTCGGGCAAAGGTCTATATCAACAACTCTCCTCAAAGACCAGTTGACTCCCACAGCATGCGAAGGTATCTCAATACGCTTGCATTGGCCCAACCCGGTAACGACGTCTTGAACAGAGATTCCTGAGTAGTCGATTGAAAAATCCGGCATTTGCCTTCTTGCCATCACAACATAGTCCGAAGGTACCTTACGGGGGCCCTGACTTTTGTAGGCTAAGCTCAACTCACGGTTGTCGACCAAGAGTGAGACGAACAGAGCGTGGCGAGAATTCAGCTGGACAGAGAGAGTGGGGGTCCGGATTGAAATGTCCTCGTTCTTCTGGTATTCAACCGAAACGCTACCGCTTGTGATTCGAATCTTCCGATTTAAGGAGCAACCGCACGTTATTCCGCAGGTGACCGCAACGGACAACAAAACAATGCGAGTCGATGGCACACCAAGTCTTCGAGGGTGATACCTCATGGGAGGCTCTCTTCGCCAGCTTCACTTCTTGGTCGGCACGAGGTGCTTCAATTCATCAAACCAGTTTTGCACGAGGATCATTTCGGTGAGCGGTTGGGACTTCCTCTCTTCGACCTTGATCATCAGGAATCGTTGTCCGTCTCGCGAGATGTCCCAACTGCGAATCGGAGCACTGTAATCGTATCCGGGCTGTTCAAACAAGAGACGCGGCTTGCCAGCGGAAAAGCCGGATCCGGTTTGAACATCCACGACCCAGACTTGGTCTCCCCATCGATAGAATAGTTGTCTGCCGTTTGGGGCCCAAAGAGGCTCGACACCTCCCTTATTCGATATCTGCCACTTGCCTCCGTCTCCGGGGAAAGGCCGAACATATACCTCTCTGCGCCCCGACTCGTCAGACACATAGGCCATCCACTGCCCGTTGGGTGAAAATTCCGGATACGCTTCTAGGAATCGGGAGTTCAGAAACGGCGTGACTACGCGGTCACGGACATTCAAGAGCTGAATATCTGTATCAGTATCTGGATGATTTTCCACGAAGGCCAGGGTTTCCCCATCCGGAGACCACGATCCGGGGAACTGGTTGTACTCACTCTGCGTGAGCCGCTCCATTGGCGCGCTTCCGTCAACAGGTTGCCAATAGATATTGGGGTCACCCTTCTTCCCCCAGCCAAAGACCACTCGACTGCTATCTGGAGTCCATGTCACAAAGCTCGCCATACCCTCGGCAGTTAGTTTTGTGGCCGTTCCACGATTCACATCGTAGACCCAGACATGCCTGTTCATTCCCAAGGTCCGGTAAGCAATCCTCTGACCATCGGGCGAAAGGCTCGGTGCCAGAAACGGTGCTTTGAACGAGGCAATCGATTCAGCCTTTCCTTTGTGATCGACCCAAACCAGTGAGTTCTCCCGGTCCGGGAGGATCCCTCCCGACGCATAGAGCAGTGATCCCGAAACGGAGATACTGAACTGGCCGGCGGCGGTGTCCCAAAGAGCATCCCCGGAGTTGAGCGCCTGTGCAATTCCTGCAACGGCGGGGACTGGCTGTCCAGTGAGCTCGAGGCGGACCGGATCAAAAGGGACCACCATTAGCGTTCCCTGCCGAACGAAGGCCAAATGGCCGGTGGCGACATAGCGAGCATCGGCAGCATCTTCCAGCAAGACGCGCCATCTTCGTGTCGCCAATTCCACTACGGCAACATTGGGTTGTATGTCCCAAGCATGTCGCATGATGGTAAACAGGATTCCTTTTCCGGCAGGCAGACACTGGGGCAGGCGATGACCGTATTCCCCACTTTCCTTATTGGGAAATGTCAACATCTCCGGCTTGCCGCCGTCGGCAGAAACCCTTGAAAGTCCGGAATCCCACTGTCGTGCGAAGACGATTTGGTTATCAGCCGCCCAGCTGGCGCCGAAAGGCAGCGAGTCGTCGCACAAATAGGTTGGTACCCCTCCATCCAGCCGCACCTTCATCAACTTGCCATCCGACCAGAATCCAACCCAGCGGTCATCGGGTGAAAGAAAAGGACCGGCACCTCCTTCCGTTCCGGTAATGGGCCTGGCCTCCAGCTGATCGAATCTTCGCACAAACAGTCGGGGCTTGTCCTGAGGGCCGGGATTTTCCTTGACCGACTCGTAGACGATGAACCGGTCATCACTGGAAATGACCATTGCCGTCCTGGTTGGATGATCGAAGCCGTAGGGAGGAGGCACGCGGACTCCGTCAAGCCAGTGTCCTGGCTCTAATCTGACCAAGGACCGCACGACGGGCTGCAGGACCTGAGGAGCCCCGGTCTTGACGAACTTCATCACCGCCGGGCCGATCAAAACGCCTATGACAAGCGCCGTCAGGCAAGCTGCAACCAGCCAATTGAACGAGAGCCGTTGAACGGCAAGAACCACCGGGGATGGCTCGACCATCTCCTCCTGCATCTCCACTCGGGCGTCGGCGATGTCGTGGAGACGCAGCGCCGGGTCTTTCTGGAGGCACCGTTTCAGTACGCCACGAACGGATGATGGAGTCTCGGCCGGCAGAAGCGCCCAATTCGGCTCGCTCTTCAAA
>DATKMG010000053.1:0-3672 GCA_035541995.1 Terriglobia bacterium | reverse complement strand
TTCCGTATCAGGGCGACCTCTGATCCGTGAAGGGATTCGGTGCCCGTGATGTCGATGTAGGCCTCATCGATGGAAACCTGTTCCACCAGGGGGGATACCGTATCCAAGATCTGCATCACCTGATGAGAGACTTCCTGATAGCGCCGTCTTCGTACCGGCAGGAAAACCCCGTTGGGGCAAAGTCTCTTGGCTTCGAAGACGGGCATGGCGGACCGCACTCCAAACTTGCGAGCCTCATAGGAAGCAGCCGCCACCACTCCACGTCGAGAACCGCCAACCATCACGGGTTTTCCCGCCAACTCGGGGTTGTCCACCTGTTCAACCGAGGCGTAAAAGGCATCCATGTCTATGTGTAAAATACGGGTGACCATGGGTCCATCCAAAGCGATCCGAGTATGACTGGGTGCAATCCAAAGTGATGGGATTCAAGCAGCAAGCTGTTGGGACTGCGAGTCCCAATATGCATCCCAGTCATCGTTGGCTTTCAGAACTCTTAAGGCAAGCATGGAATTGGCGTTTTCTTTTTTCCACCAAGCACCAGGGCGTTTGAGCCTATCTTGAATAACGTAGCGGTGGCCGCTCTCCACTTCTCCCGAACCGATGGGAAGATCTGCTTTCAGAGCTCCTTTGTAGTCGAACTGATCCTGACGGTTTTTTATGTACTGGTAGCACTTGCTCACCGGTGCTTCCTTTCCAGCAGATTCAGGTTCCATGTGTTTTTCAAGGGTTTCCAGCACTTGAGCAACCCGGTTTTCTTTCATGTTCGTTTTCTGCTCTTCAGCCCATTCTCTTTTGGCTCCCGGAGCGCAAACCGGGGCAGCAGCGGCAAGGTATTCACACAGATGGTAGAAATCGATGAGGTAATCAGCCTGGAGCCCAAAAACCCGCGACACCTGATCCGCGATCCATGGGGCACCATCGCCGACGCAGTGGACACGCGTATTTGCTCCCAAACCGGCTCGGATGGCGCAATCCAAAAGAAGATCCCCCGTTTCGTCCGGACCACCAAGGGTCACTCCATAAACAGGACTCACAGAACCTTTGGGATGAGCAAGGGTTAGCCGCGCCTCTTTCCATTCTAATCGGCGCTCTTTTCTCCGGTCATGACACCCACTGCCTTCACTCCGTTCACCTGTTGTCACAACAGGAATCATGCTACCGTCCATCTCCCCAATGACACATTCAACACCTTTGGTCTCGGGGATTTCATTAAGACGCTCCTGCAATGCCACCGCCTTTTGTCCATGCTTCTCGGTAATTCGGCACGCCATAGTGATGGGAACACTGATCCCATAGTGCTCCTTTAGCTTCTTGGGAATCTTTCCAAAGGGTACCTCAGTCCCAAAATCCGTGATGCGTCGTTGCAACGGCGTCGAATACCCCCGGCAGCGAACCTTGGCACTCCGCGAAAATGGACGTATTACATGGCCCTCTTGAAGAAATACTCGCTCCCGAAGCTCTATTTTCCCGAATGTCGTTTGCCAGTAGAGTTTTTTTTACCGTGTCCCGCAGGGCCCTCCGTTTGTTTCGTCAGATCTTCAGCTGCCTTCTTTTCTTCATTGATGGCCCACTCTTGAAGCAACTCGTTGCCCAGGCAGCGAAGCTCCTCGATGGCCCGCTCTTCCGCCTCATCGGCCGTCTTGAACTTCCCGTCAACGTTCTCGGCAAGGTCAAGAATCGACTCAACTCTCTTGCGCAATATGGGGTTATCTTTGAGTCGTTCCTCCAAGCTACTCTTTTTCCGCTCTGACATGGGTTCCCTCCTCTTTGTTGGGGTTTCCCATGTTCAACTACATCATCTGCAACCCTATGTCCAGCCTTATCCTACAACGGACCCTCTTTCCTATCACTTTGGATTGCACCCCAAACGCTTGCTTGATAGGGTGGTAAGAAAGATGCGACTGGCGCCGCGCCCGGCCCGGCACCGCTACTACCAAACAGCACACCAAAGGGCTCGCCCTCTACAGGTATGGTCCGGGTTCGACCAAGAGTAATCTGATACCGCACCCTATCGGCAGTTTTGCAGGGGGATATGTTGCGTTGAGCATCCATGGTGCCTAACCTTAAAGTGACCATTGTTGCAGGTCGTCATTCCGGCATGCTCCCCACCTAAAGCCTGCGGGGACAGGCCTTGGCCGGAATCTATAATACTGCCTGGATACCGGCGTCCGCCGATATGACGAGCGGAATCAGGACACTTGTTTCTGTTGCGTTGTACTTAGATGCAGCGCCACCGAATCCGCCGGCCGCTGTTTAGGGACGTTAGGCAGACTTGGCGCAGCAGCTTCAGCCGAAGGGAGGAAGAGTTATGACACGAAAAAACAAATGGTATTACTGGGTCATGGTGGTTGCCGTGCTCTTCTTGTTGGGGGCCCCTGTCCGCAGTTACGGCGAAGGCGATGCGTCCTTCGTTTCCGAGATGTCCCCCACCGCGCCATCTGTGCCAGCGGCCGGCAGCAGCACCAACTGCAAGAAGCAGGTCCACTTCGTTCCGAACTCATTCCTGTTCTGGGACAACTCTCGACACTGGACAACATCCTACGGCCCGGCGTATGCGAACATCCTCCTGAAAAAGAAGAACTTCCTGCCCTGCAGCGGTGGACCATTCGCGCTATGTTACTACTCCGGACCTAATCCACAGTCCTGCACGGTCACCGACGACGGCCGGTTCGCAAACTGCGACTGTTTCGAGATTCCCTACGGGGCGTACTTCGTTGATATCAATGCGATCTTGAATTATGGAGTGTACCTCAAAACCGTCGAGAAATGCGGCCAAGACGGCAGGAAGTGTCAAGAGACCAACCAGGCCCCTGTGTGCGAAGCGATCAATCGCGGACAATTAATTCCCGGGGCGAACCTGATCTCGGCCTTCAGCTTCGATTGTGTCCCGGAAGAGGGTATAGGCCAGACAAATTGCTCCAGAGCTCCTTATGCCGGATGCATGACGGCCCCCTGCTATAGGACGGGCGAAAAGGGAATCGTCAAATGCTCTTGCCCGATCTTCGACGGTCCGTATCAAGTGGGGCAATTCGGTGCGCAGTGCGCTCTCGGAGGCAACGTGGTCTGGTCCGCCGCATTCAATCCCAATAATGAAGGAAAGACATTTCCCACACCTCCCAGGTGCATTCCCGATGCACCCGGGGAATTCGGGTGTCCGCTGTTGTCACAAGAAATCCCGCCGCCACCCCCCAATGTGGACTGCAAGAAGGTATGCAAAGAGTATCAGAGTTGCCGCCAGCGCCCCAGAGGCGTAGAAATCGGCTTTACTTGCGCTGCGACCCTCTGCACTTCCACATGCAACGATAGGGATCTCGTTGAAGCCGCCTGCTCAGGGCTCCAGAATTGCGAAATTTCGGAAATCGTCAAGCTGGAGACTGAGGTCGGATGTAGCTGCTGCGCGAGCCAAATCTGCGGCTGTACACCGGATGACAAGACGAACGCAGCAATCTCAGTTTTGAACAAGCGGCAGCGGAACAGAGGAATCACACCGCAATGCGACTTGAATGGAACGCTGTGCGGCGTGCGGCCTTAGGGCGGAGAGCGCTGCTGAAGCCAGGCGTGCTCCAGCTGCCGGGTTCTCAGGGGACACACGGGCGATGTTAAGCAACGGGCCGGGTCATCGCTGCCCATCGTGCATGAAAATGGGGTCAAACATGATTGAAGCCGGTTTTA
>DATKMG010000052.1:0-5526 GCA_035541995.1 Terriglobia bacterium | reverse complement strand
CTCTCCTTTCACGCCGAGCGACTTTTCATTCAGGAACAGTTCCACTGACGGGGCATTGCTGTAAACCTTGACAGAGCGTTTCCTCCCTTCCTCTTGCAGCCACGTCCAATGGCCGCAAATGTGCACCATCGGCTTTGGGCTCCATTGGCTTTGGTAAAAAAAGAAAACATCTTTGGGGATTCTCCAGGAGTCAGCCATTCCGAAGGTCACCACGTGCGGGATGACCGGGTCGTATTCCTCCCCGTCGTAGTCAAATTGGTGCCACAAGACACTGCCGGCGATCCAAGGCCGCCGCTGCACCTGGGTCAGGAACTCCTCATGCCGGATGCAGCCAAGATCCTCGCTTTCCGGACCCATTCCATAGATGCCACGCCCGATGCCGGCGGCAGTATATTCTTCGATCATGTATTTTCGCTCCGGACGGCGCGCCCGTTCCCTGTCATCTTCATCAAAACTGCCATACTGGCCCACCACATCAAGTTTGGCTTTGATTTCCTCCACACGGGGATCGTGCATCGTCATTATCCGGGAGGGATCCAATTCCCGGTACTTTTTGAGCAAAGCGCCAATCACCCGGGCTGACCCTTTCTGCGGATCGTCCACCTCGCCGCTAAACCCCCACATGATGACACAGGGATGATTGCGGTCACGCAGGATCATCTCTTCGGCAGTCTTGCTCTGAACAGCGATATACTCCGGTGTGTCTTCGATCTCTTCGCCAATAAACAACTCCTCCAGAACCAGGATCCCCAGTTCGTCACAGGCTTCCAACCTGGCAGGATCCTGAGGATAATGACTGGTGCGGAAGAAGTTGCAGCCCATCTCTTTGATTATCTTCATGTCTCTTTTGTGCAGGGAGTTGGGCAGAGCATTCCCCAGTCCCGGAAAAGACTGGTGCCAGGTCGTTCCCTGCAGTTGAAGCCGCTTTCCGTTCAAGAAGAATCCCCGGTTGGCGTCGAACTCAAACCACCGGAACCCTAGAACGGTTTCCACTTCATCGATAAGCTGTCCGTCCGTTTGCAGGAGAGTTCGAAGCCGGTACAAATGGGGCGTATCAGGAGACCAGAGCTGTGGAGAGGACAGGGGCTGGCATCGCTGCACCAGGTCTTTATTCCGCGCGGGCGGGATTGAAATCCTGTCTCTGACGGAAGTTACAACCTGGCCAGAGGGATCATAAATCTCCTGGGTCAATTTCAGGTTGGCTAATCGGTCGGTAGTGTTCACAACCGTCGCGAAGATGTTGAGATCAGCCGATCTTTCATTGACTTGAGGTGTTCTCCAGAAAACGGCGGACACATAAACGGGTTCCGAAAGGCGGAGCCAAACGTCGCGGTAGATTCCCCCATAGAAGGTCACATCCGTTTTTACCGAGGGCGCAAGGTTCGGATTGTAGATGTTGTCCACTTTGACGGTCAGCACATTGCCAGTGGGACCAAAAACCATCTCGTCGGTGATATCCAGTTCGAAACTGGTGTAACCGCCCTTGTGCTCGCCGATCTTCCTCCCGTTCATCCAGAATTCGGAGGTTTGAAATACTCCCTCAAACTCCAGGAAGACCCGTTTCCCTTTTTGTCCCTCGTCCAGGCGGAAATGCTTGCGGTACCAGCCAATCCCCCGGAAATATCCGGGAATGTCATCGCAGCCGTCATGCGCGTTCCAGGTGTGGGGGAGATAGACAGGCTCCCACCAACTGTCGTCATAGTCCGGCAGCATGGCGGTGCGGAAAGCCGGTTCAATCTCGGCACCCAAGGAAGGATTTCGATCCCAAGAGCCCAGCTCACCCCCTCCGTGCGCTTGACGTTTAAAAAGCCAGTTGGCATTGAAATTTTCACAGTGTCTGCCAGGACTCGTAACGAGTTCACCGGGTTCTGGCCTTGCCGATTCCGAAGCTGCAGCCTGAGCGAGAGAAATAGCCCCGGCAACAGCAATCCCAAGGAATTCTCTGCGATCCATGCTTCCTCCAAATTGTCTGAGGTCGGGGAAGGTAGGCATCCCCAGCGAAGGTGGGAAAAAGGGAGCCCGAATCCATCCCGGGCTACCTGGCAAAGAGAATAGCTAGAACTGGAACCGAGCACCCAGACGGAAGGCTCGGGCGCCGGCCCGGTCGCCAACAGATCCGCTGGTGGTGCCACCATCGGAGGTGATAATTCCGAAACCTGGGTCGGTAATATCCGTGCTGGGATTTGCCCAGTTCGGATGGTTGAAGATATTGTTCGCAGTCATCTCGAGGCGAAGTTTGAATCGCTCACTGAAGGAGAACAGCTTCGCGAATCCGAAGGCCCCCACGTTCACACCCGGGCCTTTTAGCGTGCCTTTAGCGGATGTGCCGAACTTGCCTGGCTGCGGTGGACCAAAAGCACTCAGGTCCCACCAAACATTATCCACGGAATGGGTTCCACTCAAGTTAGGATTCTTAGTGAGATCTGGTCGGTACGTGACATCTGCCGGCGTGCTCGAGTCGGTATACGCAATGCCCACCGGGTCCGAACCTGTCCAGAAGGGAGTCAGGAACATCCCGGACTGCAAAGTGTAGATCCCGCTAATTTCCCAACCACCCAGCAACGCGTTAGCCCATCCTGAGGCGTTTGAGCCAAACTGACGGCCTTTCCCGAAGGGAAGTTCGTAAATAAAGTTCGTGGTGAACCGGTGGGTTGGGATCTCCTGGGCGGGAGCGATTTCACGCTGGCGGTTGCGGGGGTCCTCCGAAGTGTATTGATAGGAACCAAAATCCCAGTTATAGTCCATGTCGTAGCGATCGCGCGCCCAGGTCCATGAAGACTGGAAGTAGAGTCCTTTGGAGAAGTGGCGCAGGGCCTCCACGGTGAAGCCGTTGTACTGGTGACCGGCTCCATTAGTGATATACCAGACTTCGGGCAAGGTCGGGAACGGCCTCGTCTTGTCAATGAACAACTGGTCGTTAGCCTCCGGCGCATTGTAGTTATACTGATACATACCCTTGCGCATCGCAGTCCCAATGTAGGAAAGACGGAAACCGGTGTTCCACTGCTCGCGCTCGATAGTAAAGTTGTACTGGAACGAATACGGAGTCCGATAATCCGGGTTCAGTGCACCGGGTAGAGCGACCGAGTCCGGCCCACCCGTCCCACTCGCCGGAAAGACACGCGGGAAAATCACCTGGGGGTTGGGATTAGGGTTGGTGTAGGCGGGTTCGTCCACGACGAACGGAACGGTTCCACCTGCATAATTGGCATCGGGGCCGGTGGTTGCGTAGGCGAAGGGAACCACGTTGTAAAAAACACCCCAGCCTGCACGGAACACGGTATTGTTCCCCCAGGGCCGGTAGGCAATTCCAAGCCGGGGGGCAATGTTGTTCTTGTCTGTGTGCACCAGTCTCGTTGGGTCAAAGCCCGCTGAACTGGCCGGCACGATCCCGACGTAACTCGTTGGGAAGACTGAACTCACCTCCGACATGCCAGCATCGGCAACGACGATTTTCCCCGACTTGACATCAAAGAGGGCCATGCGGTTGTGATTCTCTCTCCAAGGTAAGTGCAACTCGTAGCGCACGCCCAGGTTGAGAGTCAGTTTGGGACTGAGCTTGAAATCGTCCGCGACATAAAAGTCGTAGGACCAGCGATTATCGTCGTATTCCACAGGGGGGAACGCTCGCCTGGCTGTGGAGGGGATACCCAGCAGGAAGTCTGCATAGGAGTTGCCTGTGAAGCGGCTGCTGAAATCGACCCTCCCGAAAAGATTATCACTGGCGCGGTATTCGTCCCATTCAGCCCGTAGAATCTTGCCGCCCAATTTCAGGTTGTGCCGTCTTTTGAACCAGCTCACACCATCCTGGAATTCTTCGCTGTGGACCCGATACCCCTTTCCGCTCCATGGGGACTGGTTCAAACCCGTTACCCCCCCCGTGAAAGTCAACCTGAGAATACCTTTGATGTCCGGCAGATCAGGCGCCAAACCAACCAGTCCCAACTCATTTACCAGGTCAAGACCATGTTGTGCTGTTCCCAAGCTGAAGTCGTAATTGACGGGAATATTGTTAAAACTCATTCCGTAACGGAATTCGTTGATCAGGTCCGGACGGAAGGTATGGGTGTAAGAAATGGTGATGGCTTTGTTGTCGCGTTGCTGATAGTGCGTTCCAATAGTTGGGAGATTCCCTGACCAGCTCTGTGAGGTGCCGCGCACCCAGGTGTATCTGCCGTAGATCAGATCATTGTCAGAGATCTTGTGGTCGATTCTTGTGGTCCAGTAAGTCGTCGGGGACCATGGCAGAACCTTGAGCTCCCGATAGTTTGCGGTGTGGACCGTGGTCAGATCCCCGTAGTTCGGGAGGGGGAAGAACTTATCCTGGATCTGCTTCGAAACAGGGTTGATCATATCCGCGGGGATCTGGTTGTTGGGGAACGGCTGCCCGGTGAATGGATTCGTGAGGACGACGTCCGGCAGAAGGTTCGAGAAATCGCCATTCCGATACTGCGCCGGGGCCACCGTGGGATTCAGCTGTTGTGCGGTTGAGCTTCCGCGTGAAGTCTCGTACGAGAAATAGAAGAAGGTCTTGTTCCGGCCGTCATACACCTTCGGGATAAAAACCGGACCGCCAATCGCGCCTCCGGGCGCATGACGAATGCCCGGGGGCCGAGCGGAATCGAAGAATCCTGTGGCTCGGAACCAGGGAGTCGAGTAATAGTCAAACACCACCCCGTGGAGGTCGTTCGTGCCCGACTTGGAGATGATAGTCACCTGGCCAATGGAGCCAAATTCGGCAGAGTTGTTGGACAGGTCGACCTTGACTTCCTGGAACGATTCGATGTAATTGGCAAAGGGTCCATTCTGAGTATTATCCACCCCGTCGGAGAACGTGGTTCCGTCAATGGACCAGTTGTTCTCATATACTCGGCTGCCGCCAAATCGGACCACACTGCTGCCGTCCTGCCCCTGCAAGCCCGGTGAGAGATTGAGGACTGCCCACATGCTTCGCGCATTGGTCGGGAGCGTGTTGAGCACCATGGTATCTTTGGTGTTGGTGATACGAGCTGTCTCGGTTTCGATCAGCGTGGCGCCACCCGAGACCTCTACACTCGTCTCCACAGTGCCGACTTCCAACTTGATGTCCACGCGGCGGACGTCGCGTGCAACCAGGGACACACCTTCAGCCACGAAGCTCTTAAAGCCCGTAATCTCGCATTTGACCGTGTAGGTCCCTTCCTTGAGCTGGGCGATAGTGTAATTGCCCGCTTCATTCGATTTGGTGGTTGTGGCGATGTTGGTCTGCACGTTTGTAGCTGTGACCGTCGCTCCGGGAACCAATGCACCCTGAGGATCGGTTACGGTCCCTGTGACGCTGGCAAATGTGGTCTGCGAGTATGCCGCTGCCGGCAGAGCTAGCAGCAGAAGGCCAACGCAGAACAAGTACCGGGTTTGAGTCATAAGAGAAAGCCTCCTTATCAAGATCATAGATTGATGAGTGATATCCTTGGCGTGTAAACGACCAGTAACCTCTGGAAGAGATGAAACCTGGGAGATAGTGACAGCTTGTTTTCTTTAAACCGG
>DATKMG010000051.1:0-5109 GCA_035541995.1 Terriglobia bacterium | reverse complement strand
ATCGGTATTGGTGTACTGAACTTCGAAAAAAGCCATGCGGGGAAAATCCTCATAGAATGTAACGGCCACAGACTTTCGCAAGGAGGGGGCGGTTCCGGTAACGATGAATCGCTCTCCAGATCCGAGTTGGTCATTTACGACTTCACGTTTCTGGCTATCCAGTTTGAAATCCACCAGGTCGTTTCCAGAAATCGTGACGAACTCCGAGGGTGCAAAATCTCCAACCCGAATTTCTTTCCCATCAAACCGGGCCACGACACGGGTATGCATCAGCTGGTTGAACTCGATGCGAATGTGCTTACCCTCGACTTTGCCTGCTTCCGACCTTCCCCTTTCACAGGCAATCAAAAGGCATAAAAGAACGGATGTCACATATAAAATCCCCGGCCTTAATTTCATGCCACTCTCCCTGTAGGAAAATTGAGATCGAACACGAAAGAAGCTGCCTGAGCACCTACCGATGGCGTCTTGATTCCTGGTATCATCTCCCTCGAGTTCAGAATTCTAGAGAGGCGTGCAGAATATAGCGACACCGGCGGAATAGATCGCAGACATGCCCAGCATCGGTATGTCTGCACCACCCTAGGTCCCCTCAATAATGGGATAATCCCCTGCAACCGAACCTCCTTGCAAAGGGGAAATTTCATGCTAGTTCCCCACGATCTTTTTCAAGCTCACCACGGTCGATGAAAATGGCTCGTCGACCTTAGAGAGGTTGATTGCGAATAGCCCAGCGCTTCAGCGCTGGGTGGGAAGGGGGTTAGGGTTTAGTCCCATAGGGACGGTTGAACAACCGACAATTCCCTTTCATTCGTCCCTACGGGACTCGTTCCCTGGTGGTTTCGTGATCCCAGCGCTAAAGCGCTGGGCTTTTTCGGGCGCTCCCACAGAGCGCTTGCTCATAGTAGTCGAGTGGCCATGAAAAGACTACCAGACACCACCCTTTCTTGGGGTAGTCATTCCCACCACACCACCAAGCCCTTTTGGATCTCGGGAATCACACAACTGATCTTGCCCTTTTCATACACCCCCTTCAGTTCCTCGACTTTTCCCAGGAAGGGCAAGCAATGCACAATCGTGTCTCTTTTGGCGGGAAAGGTGATCGTGACGTCGCGTTCAGGGATTTGCTCGGAAACTTCTTTACTCTTGAGTCCCCGGAAATTAGCAAAGAACACATGGATCTTGCCATCCACGCGTGCGATCTGGGTCGCAATGAATGGGGAGGCTTTGATTTCAGCAGACGGACTAAATCCGGAAACCTCCTTCAGATTTCTGACAAACTGAGTTTTGAGTTTGTCGAAGGAAGCCCCCTGATAATTCCCTTCAATGGCAAGGGCGTCGAATCCTTTGCTAAGTTCCTTGAAGTAAGCTCTACCTGGACAATCGGGTTCATACAAATATTTCGGCTGGCTTGATCGAGAGGCTCTCTCAGCCGGTTTATCGATCCCCAGCAACTTGTGAAGCGGGTTTGTGCTTCTGGCTTCCCCTTGCTCGTCCAAGTTGCCTGTTTGGCCGGTCACGACAAGGGTGGTGCCCAGCTTCGACAGTGATGCCAAAGCGCTCAATTCCTTTTCGCCCAGGCATCTCACATCCGGCAGGATAAGCACCCCACCCGTAAAACTATTGAGATCCCTGGGTGTGACTATTTGGAATTCCAGGTGCGCTTGCAGCAACAAGCACATGATTCCCCTGTAAGATTCCATGAATCCCAAAGCAAAGTAGTTGCGAGTCTGTGGTGAGAAGTAGACCCCCAAGGGACGGATTGGAAGGCGGGGCCGGTAAAATGTTTTTTCATGCTGAGCGATCCACTGAAAGACAAGTTTGCGGGTCTCCATATCGTTGGAGCCCGACATCACGTGCCCCCTGGCGTCCCAGACATTGGTGCCGGCCATCAACTGAGCCATGAACAGATTCTTCATAGCTTCCTTGGGATCGATCTTCTTTTCCCCATCCCAGGAGTAGTTCAGCATCCAGGAGGCTTTACCGCCTGCAAAGGCCCTGAAGCTATACATTCCGATCAAGTGTCCAAACCAGTCCAGCGGGGTCTTGGAGGCAGCCATGTGGTTGCCTGAGTCGTACTCATACTCATGGGCTATGACGTCGACCACTTTGTATAACTGATAGACATCAGTCCCCACGCGAACTGCCGGTTCTTCGATCCCTGGATAGATCTCGGCGATTGTCATGCACTGCGGGTTGACCGCCTTCACATTGGCATCAATCTCTTTCATGAAGTCGGTGAGAGATTGGATTCGGAAATCGACCCAGCGACGGAACCCAACGTCAGTGAAGTCACCTAGTTTGATATCCTTCTTAGCATTCAATCCGGATTTCTCTTTAAAGGCGGCAACAGTATAGTCATCGAAACTGGCCCATGTGTCCTCCCACCCGTCGAAGTGGGTCATCCAATAGGGAATATCCACATAGATGCCATCGATCCCGGTCTCGGCGATTTGGCGAACCTGCCCCATATAGATCTTGCGCCATTCTGCGGCGTAAGGGCTAATCCATACGTCTTCATCGCCTTCCCTGATCCAGAAGGCAGAGCCACCGCCAAAGATGGCAGGCTCTCCTGTGATTTTCCGTTGTACCCAATCCGGATGGTCTTTGTAGAAGCTGTGCTGGCTTTTGGCTGCGTTGGCAGTAATACACTCCAGCCCGGCAATATAAACAAAAGCTTTGTTGCCGGCGGCATGGGCCTTTTCAGCGACGGCCTTGATCGCTCTGAGTTTCTCGGCAGGATCCAGAAAGCTCTCATATCGTCCCGGAATATCGTTGTCTGTCTCAATGCCATAAACGTGACTGGCTGTGGCACTCCGGATGATCGAGTCAACTTTATCCAGGCTGAGGGAGTGTCCGCCGATCCTGGCGAAGTGGGTCCAGTTCTGCTGGGCAACTAAGGTGAGTCCATAGAGACCTGCCAGACAGATACCAAAGAGGACGGTCTTGCCAGGCTGTTTCAATCGCATCGTCATCAACGGCCTCCGTTCACTTGCTGGGGGTTCGAGTCGATTCTTCTTCCCGTGCCTTTAGTCCTTCGTAAGTCTTGATGGCGTTCAGGGCTTCCTGGTTCTTGTCCAAGCGACGGTATGCTCTCGAAAGCGAATAAAAAACCTTGCTATTCTGAGGATCCAGTTTGGCCGCCATCTCCAGATGGGAAGCGGCTTCTTCAACGCGACCCTTAGCCAAGGCCAGATTACCGAGTTGGACGTGGGGTTCGGGCAGGGCACCATTCAGCGCGATCGCTTTTTTCAGGAGACCCACGGCCTTTGCCTCACTTTCAGGATCACTGCCATTAACTGGATCGAGCAAGACTCGTCCATACTCCTGGTAGAGTTTTGCATCTTGTGGGAACCGCTTGATACCTTGCTCAAAGGTCTTGTTGGCTTCGTCCATAGACCCACTTGACGCTAGGGACAGAGCCAATCCCAAGAGTGCATCGGAGGTATCGGGATTGAGCTCCACTGCCCGATGATACGATCCGACGGCAGCAGCAAAAAGTTTGAGGTTATATTCTGCCAGCCCCTTTAGCAAGTAGGCTTCTGAGGAGGCTGGGGCAACCTCGACAGCGTTTTGAGCAGCAACCAAGGCTACCGCATCGCGATGAGATTCGACAAGCATCTTCCCCAGGTCCAGGTAGTGGATCGCTCGCCTCGGTTCAAGGTTAATGGCCTGGTCCATGGCAGCCACGGCTTCTTTGAATTTCCCCTTTTTGTAGAGACACCAGGCCTGAAGATTGTAAATATCTCCAGTGCCGTGGTTTTCAAGGAGAAGCCGCTGGACCAGTTCGTGACATTCGTCAAGACGATTGGCACGATAGAGCAACAGGGCTCGATTGTAGCGCAGCTTGGCCGAATCCGGGTATGTCTGTTCGATGGAGGCAAAGAGGTGGTCGGCGGTTTCGAAATCCCCGGCTTCAGAGGCAACTTGTCCGCCAAGCAAGACGCCTTCAGGCCCTGAGGAATGATCCTGTAGCACTTTCAGGGTTTGTCTGGCCTGCGACTGCTGGCCGGTCCCGTAATAGGCCCTGGCGAGGGCAACGATGGAATTGGATCGCTCTCGCACCAACAGGGGGACCAAGCTCAGGCAACGAATTGCCGTGATGTAATCCTTTGACTCTTCGCTGACCATGCCTAACAGAAGCAGGGCCGTTGGCTCGCCCGGTTGGACCTTTAGGATAAAGTCCAGGTTCTCTTTAGCCGGTTTCAACTGACCCAATTGATAAAAGTTAGAGGCGAGGTTCCTGCGCGATGCTGTGTCGGCGGGGTTGATTCTGAGAGCTTTCTCCAAATAGAAATTAGATTCCTCCAGCTTCTGCTCCATTCCCAGGACGCTCCCCAAGGATGCCAGGCAGAAAGCATCAGTCGGGGCCAACTCCACGGAGTGGCGCAGTTCAACCTCGGCGCCATGAAGGTTCCCCTCTCGGGCCATCTTCAGAGCCTGCTCTGCACGAACTTGGGCCTCTGAAGCCGATTGTTCGGCTGGGCCAAGTCCGACCATTGCCAGAGTCAACAGGGTCCAGAACAGATGCACAGGACTCATTCTCATTTCCCCCCAAACACAGGAGAGCTGTGAAAAAACTCGAAATTCTGAAAAGACGCCGTGTGAGGTTGAGGCTTTGAGAAAGCCTCAACGGCCTACATTCATTCCAAATGTTTTGTGATCGCTTTGTAGGCCGGGTCTCCCGCCCCGGCGCATTTGTTCACAGCTTTAGGGGAAATGTAAAAAGATTCCACCGGGTCTGGGGAGCCGGCCGTGGGGCTTGGACATTTTTGAAGCAGCAAAGGCCTGGATCGACGAGCCCCAGCTCGGCAAACGTGCCGACGTGGGCGTCGGCGATCCCAGGCAGTCCGACGGCACTCTGTCGCCCTTTGCAGGGTTCTCAGCGGAAGCAGCCGCAATGTGCCGCTGCACCTCTCAGAGAATGTCCAATCACTTGGCCTGACACTAGTCATGCTGCTCGCCATATTTTCGCCGAATTGAGCTGAAAGGAACAGGGGCATTACCGGCAGAGACCGATAATGCACCCCGAATAGAGAAGAGAATTGTCTCTCACCAAACGAAGCGAATGCCTATTTGTCCATGCCGTGATTGGTTGGACTGATCGGT
>DATKMG010000050.1:0-3770 GCA_035541995.1 Terriglobia bacterium | reverse complement strand
GTTCGGACGATCTTCCATGCATCTGAGATTGTAGGGAAAATAACGGCCTCCTTGAACCCATAAGCAATCACTCCGAAGCTAGAGCAGGGACGAGAGAGTCTCATCTCTGGAGCTTGGGTGACCCTGTGCTCCCCATTGGCGTCAACCTAGCTAGGCAAGTGCGGACCTGGCTGGGGTCGAATTTTAGACCCTTCGTCGTTTAACCCCTTCAGGGTCGGAGTGTCTCTTGCGTCCGAGCATGGGTTACGTTTCCGGGACTGACGTCCGTTCGCTAACTTGTGGTTATTCAAGTTGCTCCCCTCCATGGATCAACCCATAGCATGAGTTCACAATAATGCGCTCGCCCGCATTGCTGGAGTGGGAAATAAGGAGGGGAACTCTAATGCGACCTGTCTTGATTGACGAAGGATTTAGAGTAGAGGCGGTTGGCCTTGGACTGAGTCGAATTCATTGAATTGCGGTGGATTCTGAGAGAACTGAGCACGGTTACTTCTGCTTCATTGTCATCTGCGATTGGACCACGACCATCGTGGATAAGTTTAGTATACCTTCGGCGAAAGAAACGGGGGCAAAAAGTCGAGCTATGGCTTCCGAAGTAGCCAGCGCTGGAGGATTACTCCATTTGACCTTGAATGAGCTGGGAAACTCTGTCCGTTCGGGCCTCAGAATTCTTCTAGTGCGTTCTGGCATTCGTTTCTGGGAGAGAGACAGTTTCAGACCGGGCCAAGCCAGGCATTTGGCGTCTTTGCTGCTTTGTGTCATAACCCTTACCGCTGGAAATCTGGCGCTTGCGCTCGACCCAAGTCTGGCGATCACTCAGTACCAGCATCGCATCTGGCAGAAGGAAGAAGGACTTCCTCAAGACAGCGTCGAGTCAATCCTCCAGACCCGTGACGGTTATCTGTGGGTGGCTACACAGGACGGACTTGCTACTTTCGATGGGGTGAACTTCACCATTTTCAAGAAGGAAACAAACCCGGGAATGTCCAGCGATGATCTCACTTCTCTCTTTGAAGACCGTGCGGGTAATTTGTGGGTGGGAACGATGGGAGGAGGAATGTTCCGGTTCAAAGATGGGGAGTTTAAAGCGTTCACGCGAAACGAAGGCCTGCCAGCAAATCACGTTGCATGCTTTTACGAAGATCACGCAGGTACCCTTTGGGTTGGGACATTGGGTGGGGGATTGAACCTTTTGAAGGACGGAAAATTTACCACCTATGACACCAACTCCGGGTTGTCTGATAACAGAGTGAGGTGCATCCTAAGAGATCACGAAGGGAAGATTTGGATTGGAACTGACAATGGCTTGAACCAGTGGAGAAACGGGACGTTCACCATTTATACCACGAAACAAGGACTGTCCAATAACGGAGTTCTTTCCCTGAGGGAGGACCAGCACGGTAATCTGTGGATTGGCACTCGAAACGGCTTAACCCGACTTACCAACGGGAAGTTCACAGTCTACACACACAAGGATGGCCTTTCAAGCGACATTGCCCGATTTATTCGTGAAGACCGGTCAGGCAACCTTTGGATCGGGACGGTGGGAGGGGGCGTCAATCGTTTGCAGAGTGGAAAATTCACCGCATTTACGGCCAGGGAAGGCCTGTCGAATGATGCCGTCTTGTCCATATACGAGGACTCAGAAGGGAGTCTATGGGTCGGAACTGACGGCGGCGGGATTAACCAGCTGCGAGATGGGAATGTCACCGCCTATACCACGAAGGAAGGGCTTTCTGATGAAGTCGTCAATTCCATCCTCGAGGATGGAGAAAACAATTTGTGGGTGGGAACGGCACGTGGTGTGGTCAATCAATTCAGGGTGGGACGATTCTCAGGATACAGGATCAAAGATGGATTACCCGGAGGCGAAATCACAGCCCTCGGAAGGGACAGGCAGGGTGCACTGTGGATCGGGACGCGTTCGGGCTTGGCGCGGATGGTCCAGGGCAAATTGACCAATTATTCGACAAAGGATGGCTTAACTGACAATCACGTTCAAGCTATTCTCGAAGACAAGCAGGGA
Organism: Terriglobia bacterium; assembly: GCA_035541995.1. Taxonomy (GTDB): domain Bacteria; phylum Acidobacteriota; class Terriglobia; order Versatilivoradales; family Versatilivoraceae; genus DATKMG01. The sequence goes on along the minus strand of DATKMG010000050.1, from coordinate 1,744 downwards.
AACGTGTGGATTGGGACTGCGACCGGTATGAACCGATGGCGCGATGGCCGCTTTTCAACTTACGAGGTCGAGAATGCCCTTCCCGACGATGGGATCCTTTGTTTGAGCCTGGGAAGGGATGGGAACCTCCTGGTGGGAACCGATGGGCGGATTTCAAGATGGCAGAATGGAAAGTTCGTTGCAATGAACTCAGATACGGTTCTGGCGCCCATCACCGAGACCGCCCCCTCGGACCTTTATGAAGACTCCCAGGGAACCATTTGGGTTGCCACGCTCGGGTCTGGTCTCCTGCGTTTGCAGAATGGAACGCTGACAATGTATAGGGCCAAAAATGGCTTGTTGGCCGATATGTTATTCCAAGTCCTCGATGACGACCGGGGCAACCTCTGGATCACAAGCAACAAAGGGCTTTTTCGAGTGGCTGTGGAAGATTTAGAGGATTTCGCAGAAGGCCGGAAACGGTCCATCCTCTCCTTCTCATATGGACGAAATGACGGCATGAAGAGTGGTTGCAGCGAGGGGCACGCCTGCAAAAGCAGAGATGGCAAACTTTGGATTCCCACCTATGAAGGCCTTCTTAGGATTGATCCAGGCAACGTGAGCTTCAACCGTGCTGCTATTCCAGTGGTGCTCCAACAATTCATTGTGGACGGCAAGTCTATCCCTCTTCTTCCCAACACCCGGATTGAGCCCGGGAAGGAGAAGCTTGAGTTTCATTATGCGGCACTCAGCTTTCGGGCCCCTGAAAAAATAGGGTTTCGGTATAAGTTGGAAGGCTATGATAAGGAATGGGTGGATAGTGGGTTGCGAAGGATCGCTTACTACACTCATATTCCGCCAGGTCCTTACCGGTTTCTGGTCAAAGCCTGTAACGACAACGGGGTGTGGAATCAGGGTGGTGTCTCGTTCAGCTTTTACCTCCGGCATCATTTTTATCAAACTTATTGGTTTTATTTTTTGTTCGGCTTATCGGCAGCTCTAACCGGCAGGGGTTTCTACCGTCTCCGAGTCCGGCAACTGGAAGTCCGCGGAGAACAACTCTCTCGGCGCGTGGAGGAGCGGACCAGACAATTGACCCAGGAAATCCTGGAGCGTCGTAAAGCCGAAGCAGCACTTCTGTCTGCCAAGCTGGCTGCTGAAGAAGCCAGCCGTCTGAAGAGTGAATTCCTGGCCAATATGAGTCATGAGATTCGCACGCCAATGAACGGTATCATTGGAATGACGGAGTTGACCCTCGAGACCGACCTGAAACCCGAACAGCGTGAAAACCTGGAAATCGTTAAGACTTCAACGGATTCTCTGCTGGCAGTAATCAACGACATTCTCGACTTTTCAAAAATCGAAGCAGGCAAGCTGGACCTGGACCCAATCGGATTCAATCTCCGCGACTGCCTCGATGAGGCTGTACGGGTCCTTGCCATCCGAGCTGAAGAAAAAGGGTTGGAACTCCTTTGCCATGTTTGCCCGGGAGTACCTGAGGCCCTAGTTGGGGATGCTGGGAGACTCCGACAGATCCTAATCAACCTGGTTGGAAACGCAATCAAGTTCACGCAAAAAGGAGAGGTGTTAGTGAAAGTCCGGAGGATAGATCCTCCAGCGCGAGGCGAGACTCTTCCTGAAAGCAAACTCTCCCCTTCTGAAGATGGGAAGAGTCTGGACGACACAACAAATACGTGCATCTTACATTTCAGTGTGCACGACACCGGCATTGGTATTCCTGTTGAAAAGCAACGATTGATATTCG
>DATKMG010000049.1:0-7589 GCA_035541995.1 Terriglobia bacterium | reverse complement strand
TTGATTTATTTTCCTCCAGGTACTGAGATGGTTCACTTCCCTGGGTTTGCTCTGTTCACCCTATGTATTCAGGTGACAGTGACCTGGTTTATCCAGGCCGGGTTCCCCCATTCGGACATCCCCGGATCGAGGCTCGTTTGCAGCTCCCCGAGGCTTTTCGCAGCTTACCACGTCCTTCCTCGCCTTCCTGTGCCAAGGCATCCACTGTATGCCCTTCGTAGCTTGACCATTAAAATTTCGTGATCAGTGATCAGTGATCAGTGGTCAGGCAACTTCCACTACCTGAGCACTCATCACTGACCACCAACCACTGCTTTTTGATGGCGAACTTGAGTTGATCCCTTCAATTGTCAAAGAACATTTCAGGAGCCAGGTATTCGGTATCGGGTCCCAATCAGTTCACCCGCTGCCTTCTGCCTTACTCCTGCTCACTACCTGGTCGTAGTGATGATTTCAGCACTCCAAATCGCTTCGAGTGCTCAAATCATCACTCCCTCTCCAGCTCCAGCGCACCCCCCACCTGCTTCTCCTAAACCTCCAGAACTCTAGCCCCCAGCCCCCTGCTCTTCTTACTGGTGGAGCTGATCGGGCTCGAACCGACGACCCCCTGCTTGCAAAGCAGGTGCTCTCCCAGCTGAGCTACAGCCCCCCGCTTGATTTCCGAATGATGATTTCCGATCGCCGATTTAAACACTCGGAAATCTGAAATCAAAAAACGGTACTCCCTTTGGTGGGCCTGGGTAGAGTTGAACTACCGACCTCACGCTTATCAGGCGTGCGCTCTAACCACCTGAGCTACAGGCCCCGAAAACAGGTGTCAGGTTTCAGGTTCCAGGTCCCAGATTTCAGGAGGTTAAAGCCCTGGTTTCAAGCATTAGCCATCAAGCGCCCAACCAATCTGACACCTGACACCTAACACCTGAAACCTCACTTTGGCCCAGGATAGACCGGCTTATCAACCTTCCGATTCCTAATGCAGCCAGCCAGCTTGCGCTTTCACACAAACCAACCGGCCTTTCTCTTAGAAAGGAGGTGATCCAGCCACAGGTTCTCCTACAGCTACCTTGTTACGACTTCACCCCAATCACCAGTCATACCTTGGGCGCCTGCCCCCTTTGCAGGTTAGCTCGGCGACTTCTAGTACAACCAGCTTTCATGATGTGACGGGCGGTGTGTACAAGGCCCGGGAACGTATTCACCGCGGCATGCTGATCCGCGATTACTAGCGATTCCAGCTTCATGGAGTCGAGTTGCAGACTCCAATCCGAACTGAGAGCGGTTTTTTGAGATTGGCTCCCCCTCGCGGGTTTGCGACTCTCTGTACCGCCCATTGTAGCACGTGTGTGGCCCTGGACATAAAGGCCATGAGGACTTGACGTCATCCCCACCTTCCTCCGGCTTATCGCCGGCAGTTCCCTTAGGGTGCTCAGCTTAATCCGTTAGCAACTAAGGGCAAGGGTTGCGCTCGTTGCGGGACTTAACCCAACATCTCACGACACGAGCTGACGACAGCCATGCAGCACCTCTCCAGCCGTCCCGTAAAGGACTCAAGCTTCTCTGCCTGATTCGACTAGAGTTCAAGCCCAGGTAAGGTTCTTCGCGTTGCGTCGAATTGAACCACATGCTCCACCGCTTGTGCGGGCCCCCGTCAATTCCTTTGAGTTTCAGACTTGCGACCGTACTCCCCAGGCGGGATACTTAACGCGTTAGCTCCGCCACAGGGGGATTTAATACCCCCCACAGCAAGTATCCATCGTTTAGGGCTAGGACTACCAGGGTATCTAATCCTGTTTGCTCCCCTAGCTTTCGCGCCTCAGCGTCAGTAGTGGTCCAGAGAGCCGCCTTCGCCACCGGTGTTCCTCCTGATCTCTACGCATTTCACCGCTACACCAGGAATTCCACCCTCCTCTCCCACACTCCAGCCTCACAGTCTTGATGGCCATCCCTGAGTTGAGCCCAGGACTTTCACCACCAACTTATCAGGCCGCCTGCGCGCCCTTTACGCCCAGTAATTCCGAACAACGCTTGCCCCCCCCGTATTACCGCGGCTGCTGGCACGGAGTTAGCCGGGGCTTCTTCCGCAGGTACCGTCACTTGCTTCGTCCCTGCCGAAAGGGCTTTACGTACCAAGATACTTCATCACCCACGCGGCGTTGCTTGGTCAGGGTTTCCCCCATTGCCAAAAATTCCCCACTGCTGCCTCCCGTAGGAGTCTGGACCGTTTCTCAGTTCCAGTGTGGCCGTGCTCCCTCTCAGGACGGCTACTGATCGTTGCCTCGGTGAGCCGTTACCTCACCGACTAGCTAATCAGCCGCGGACCCCTCCCGGAGCAAATCGCTCCTTTTAACCACCGCCTTCCAGCTGTGGTTTTATGCGGTCTTAGCGACCCTTTCGAGCCGTTATCCCCCACTCCAGGGCAGGTTATCCACGTGTTACTCACCCGTGCGCCACTCTACTCAGCCCTTGCGGGCTTTTCCCGTTCGACTTGCATGTGTTAGGCACGCCGCCAGCGTTGATTCTGAGCCAGGATCAAACTCTCATGTTTAACCCTTCTCTTGTATTCTTTACTGTCGCGCATCAAAAACCTTCCGGTATCTTGACCGGTCTATCCCAGTTGTCAAAGATCTGCTTCTACACAACCTTGTGAGTCTATCCCAGCGCCTACTCATTGTCAACTAGAAAACGAGCCGCTAGGAACTAATCAGGAAGAAATTACCGAAAGGACCTTCTCCAAACCGGCCTTCAATTCCCGGACCAATCGGTTGACTTGCTCTGGATCCTCCCCCTCCACCATCAGGCGCAATAAGGGTTCGGTGCCTGAATAACGGACCACCAACCGGCCATTTCCGTGCAATTGCCTCTCGGTTTCGGCGAGAAGTGACTGGATTTCTTTTGAACGCGTGAGAGAGATTCTCTCTTTCACCTTGAGCCCATCCAGTATTTGAGGGTAAGGCTTGTACCCGGCCGCAATCTCATCTAGAGTCGTTTCTTCGCTGGAGAGGATCTCAGCCAGTTTGATCGCTGTTAGGATTCCGTCACCGGTGGTGTGGTAGTCGCGCAGAATGACATGCCCGGAAGGCTCACCACCCAGGTTAGCATTGGTTCTTCTCATTTCTTCCAGGACATACTTGTCTCCCACTGCTGCCCGAATCAACGAGATCCCCCGTTTCTTGAGGGATATCTCCAACGCGAGATTCGTCATAACCGTCCCTACCACGATGTTCTGCTGCAGCCTTCCCTGGCGTTTGAAATAATCGGAAAAGGCATAGAGAACGTAGTCCCCATCAAAAACCCGACCCGAGGAGGTGACGAAAAGGGAACGATCCGCATCCCCGTCAAACGCCACGCCAAAAACCGACTTCGTCCGATTGACGAATTCCTTCAGCACCTCAATATGCAAAGAACCGCAATGCTGGTTGATGTTCTTCCCGTCGGGCTTGTTGTTGATCACGGAAACCTCGGCCCCCAAGCGTTGAAAAACCATTGGTGCAATCTGGGAGGCTGAACCATTACAAACATCCATCGCCACTCGACCTGCCCTATAGGCGCCTTGAAATTGCTCCACCAGAAACTCAATGTAGTCTTCAACTTCCGCTTCAGCGCTCAAGGGGGTCTTCCTGACCCGAGATTTAGCTCTAAAGTCTCCCCTGTCGAGACACGCAAAGATTTCCCGTTCGATTCCTTTCTCCCACTCGTCGGGAAATTTGAACCCGGTCTTTGAAAAGAGCTTAATGCCATTGTCCATGTAAGGATTGTGCGAAGCGGAGATCATGATTCCAAGGTCGAACTCGTGTATCCGAGTCAGAAAAGCAAGCCCAGGAGTAGAAATTACCCCAACCTGGTGGATCAAATCGACGCCCGCATCCTCCAGAGATCCTGTCAGGCATTGGGCAATCCATGGCCCCGACTCGCGCGTGTCATGGCCCATGATAATTCTCGGATTGGTAGTAGCTCCCTTAAGGTGGCGGGCTACAGCCAGTCCAATACAGACAAGGGAATCAGGCTCCAATGGGAACTGCCCTGCCACTCCGCGAATTCCATCGGTTCCAAATAGCTCTCTCATAATGAATTCATTGCGACTGAGCAGTGAATGGATTAATTAAGGATGCACGGTATTCGAGCAAGGTCCATATCCACTCACTTTCGCCTTTCGGGTGAAACAGTTATGGTTATGTCGACGCTGATCTCAGGATCCTCGGCCAGTTGCAGGAGCGGGTCATCCAAGGTTAAGTGAACCTTGGCATGGTATGGCCCGTCCTTCCCCGTAATATCAATCGATTCCGTATACAGGTGGGAGATTCCCTTCAATCGGTCTTCAGGCCCCGCGATTTGAACTGTTGAAGGTCTGCAAACGACCTCGGTGATGCGGCATCCCTTCGGCAAATTTCCAACCAGCTTTGGTTGAATCTCCACGATTTTGTTTCGGATGTGCTGGAAATTGAGCTTGATCTGGTTGGGGATAATCCTGACAATTTTAACGCCATAAGGAACAAGTACGTTTTGGGTGGAAAGGGGATAGGTTCGTTCTCCCAGGCTCCAATCCGACAAGTCGACAAAAGCAGAAATATCTCCCGGATCAAGCCGCTTGATGATCCCGGATGAGGCAGTAACTCGCACATCGAGAGCACTGATGGTATCACCAGTCACCTCGGTCCCCCTGGGGTAATTGCGAAAAATCAATGGAACCTTAAACACTGCGACAGATTGCGGTTCATTGTTGATTGCTCCCCAAAGCATGCAGGCAAGGAGGACTGAGATCACCTTAAAGTGAAAATTAGATATTAGAATACTCCAGAGCCGACGCAACCTCGGGATCATTTGCCCTCCAAAACTGGTGGGACCTTTAGAGGTTTCTCTTTTGCTACTTTGCCCTCAAGAATGGATTCAAGTTGGCGTCTTAGGCCGTCTCCATCCAAGTTTCTTTCGATCTGCCCTCCCACCACTGTTGAAATGATCCCAGTCTCTTCGGATACGACCACGACGACTGCATCCGACTCCTCAGTTACCCCCAGGGCTGCCCGATGGCGAGTTCCCAACTCTTTGCTCAGTTTGGGATTCACGGTTAGGGGAAGAAAGCAAGCCGCGGCTTTGATTCGCCACTTTTGAACGATAACGGCGCCATCGTGTAGGGGAGCACCTGGCGAGAAGATGCTGACAAGCAGATCGTAAGAAAGGGCTGCATCGATGGCCACGCCACTTTCGATATAGTGTTTGAGGCCGATTTCCCTCTCGATAACAATTAAGGCTCCCACTCGCTGGGAGGACAAGGTAGTCGCTGCCAAGACGATTTCGTCGTAGGTTTCCGCAAAGAAGCTCCTCGAGAATTTCCGCAGGAGCGGATTCTTCCCGATGCTAGCCAGAGCCCGCCGGATTTCAGCAGCAAAGAGCACGATCAAGCCAAAAACGAAATACGGCAACATGTTTGTCAGGATCCACTGCACGGTAGCCAGTTGTAGCCAGCGGCTAAGATAGTAGAAAACAACCAGGAATCCCACTCCCAGGGCCATCTGCAAGGCTCGGGTTCCACGAATCAAGACCAGGACCTGATAGATGATCGCACTGACAATGCAGATATCAACTACCGCAGTCCAGCTGAGTTTGTCCCGTATTGAGTTTAGAAATTCAAACCAAGACATAAGCACTAAACATTTCCACGCAAGATGGCGTCACAGATTTTCAGCACCTGAACAGTCTCTTTGACATCGTGAACCCTGAGTATGTGTGCCCCCTCCACCACCGCCACACTCGCGGCTGCGAGGCTCCCTATTAAGCGACTTTCCACTGGCTGCCTCAGGATCTGGCCCAGAAAAGACTTACGGGACACTCCAACCAGGATTGGAAGTTTCAACTGACGCAGAGAATTCAAATTATGCAGAAGCTTTAAGCTCTCGTGGGGCTGTTTGCCGAAACCAATTCCGGGATCGATGACGATCCGGCTCAAGGGGATCCCTGCCTTTCTGGCCTTTCGAATTCGGGCTCGAAGTCCGGAAACCACCAACCGAACAATGCCACTGGATGGTGGGAGACCGTGCATTGTCGTGGGGCTCCCTCGAGAGTGCACGATGACAACAGCGGCCTTTGTCTCGGCAACCACAGAAGCAAGGTTACCGTCGAATCTCAATCCACCGACGTCGTTCACCATTTCCGCACCAGCCGCAATGGCCCTTCGCGCCACAGCGGCTTTATAAGTGTCTACAGAAATAGGGATACGAAGACGCTTTCGCAATCCTTCGATGACTGGCAGGATGCGCCGAGTCTCTTCTTCAAAGGGTAACTCCACGACATGGGGCGGCCTGGTAGATTCGCCCCCGATGTCCAAGATATCGGCACCTTCATCCTCCAGCCGGATCCCGCGGTCGATTGCCTGCTCCGGCTTAAAGTAATGGCCTCCGTCGAAGAATGAGTCTGGTGTCACATTAAGAACCCCCATGACAAGGGTCCTCCTGCCCAAGACCAGCTGCCGCGATGGCATTCTCAAAGTGAAGATCTGGCGCGCTATTGCCACAATCGCCCTCGACGATTCGAACCTTTAGAAATGTTAACAGTTGGGAACCGACAATTCTGTGTTTCTAGACAGGGCCGGGATCCATTCAGATTATTGGAGGAAGAAAGACTAACTACTTTTGATTCATAGAGGAAGGGTTCCAGGCAAACCCCACGTGCTTGACGTTGCCTCATCCCGACGAGGCGGACCCTCCTTGAATGGCGTTAAGCAGGAGCAGGCTTTTCTCTTTGCTTATCCACCAAAGGTGCGACCGAAGGGGTCAGGGATTGAACCACCTGTTGTTCTGGTTTCTCGGCACTCCCTACTTTGGACTTTGAAACAGTGCTGTCTTTCGTGTCTAGAGGAAGACCTTGAATCAACAACTTGACCTCGTTGGCATCCAAGACTTCTCGTTCCAGCAGATTCTCGGCGATATGGACCAGAGTCTGCCGGTTTTCGCCCAAGATCCGGCTGGCTCGTTCGTACCCTTCGTTGACAAACCGCTTGATCTCCTGATCGATTTTAATGGCTGTATCTTCGCTGTAATCCCGATGCTGGGCAATCTCTCGCCCGAGAAAGATCTGCTCCTCCCGCTTTCCAAAAGTCAGTGGACCTAGTGAGGACATCCCATAGTCACAAACCATCCTCCTGGCAAGTTCTGTCGCCTGCTCAAAATCATTTCCGGCACCCGTGGTCATATGGTTCAAGAAGAGCTCTTCTGCCACTCTCCCTCCCATCATGATGGCGATTTGCCCCTCCAGGTAGTCGCGCGTATAAGTGTGCTTGTCGTCAACAGGCAACTGCATTGTCACGCCAAGAGCCATTCCGCGGGGGATGATCGTGACCTTGTGAACGGGGTCTGCATTCGGGATCATGGCAGCGACCAGTGCGTGACCTGCCTCGTGAAAAGCGGTGTTTCGTTTCTCAGCTTCACTGATAATCAACGATTTTCGCTCCACTCCCATCAATACCTTGTCTTTGGCCGTCTCGAAGTCGGCCATCGTGACGGATTTCTGATTGTAACGGGCAGCATTGAGCGCTGCTTCGTTGACCAGATTGGCCAGATCAGCACCTGAGAACCCTGGGGTCCCACGAGCCAGAATAG
>DATKMG010000048.1:0-11364 GCA_035541995.1 Terriglobia bacterium | reverse complement strand
ACTCCACCAGCATGGAAGGTTTGACTCCGAACTGACGGAGCTTCTCGAGTACGGCGTTGCGAAGACCGGACCCCTGCTCTCTGATGATCATGGATTCGCCGGTGAGATCACTTATGGACACGGGACTCTTCACCGCGAGAGGGTGATCCGGCCGCGCCACCAGGGTAAAAAGGGCCCTGGCAAACGGAATGGCTCTAAGAGCCGAGTCGTATTCACTTCGGGCCACGACCACGAGGTCTTCTTTGCGAGTACGCAGCTTGGCCAGAAGTTCAGCTGAATTGCCTTCGCTCAGATGCACCTGAACGTGCGGATATTTTTCCTGAAATCTGGCTATCAGGTCGGGCATCAAGGTACGTGCATAATCTTTGGTTGTGCCGATCCTTAGCCTTTCCGAAGCGACTTTCCGGGCCTCTTCGAGTAGACCTTCCATTTGTCCCAAGCGAGAAAAGATCCCTCTACTCAACAGATAAAGGACCTCTCCGGTTTCCGTCAGGTAATATTCATTGGCTTCACGGAAGAAAAGCTTGACCCCGGCTTCTGCTTCAAAGCTTCGGAGCTGTTGTGAAATGGCTGATTGCGTCACAAAGAGGTGCTCGGCGGTGCGGCTCATGTTTCTGAACCGACAGAAGTGGTAGAAGGTTTCTAGCTGCTTCAGGTTCATTATTGCCGCAACCACACAGTCTATAGCAGATTCTATACACTACAATTATATTAAGATATTCTGTACAATTCTACTATAAGTTCATCTAATACCCTCATAATTTTTTATCGCTTGACTTGTATTCGGTTGATCCCACAGAATGTCAGGTATCAGGTCCGGTCTCCGTAAGACTGAAAAGACATCTCCTATTCACTTTCCTATCCGAACGAATTAGGTCGGATACTGTTCACGCTGTTCTCGGTATCTCCAGTTCCAATGAGTGCTTCGAGCAGGCCGGATGAACCCAAATAGAAGCGCTTTCTGAAAACCGAATCGCATTCCAACTACAAAAACTTCGCCTCTTTGCCAAAAGAGGCCGTGTATGACGGCTATTGAAACCGGATTCTAGGTGGCGAAACGGCTGCGCGGGGGGTGGTCTGCTCGCAATCGGCCCGATGACCCAAGCGATTTCGTTTAGGACTCGGGATGAAACCGGCGATACCATCCTGAAGACACTTGAAAAGAGGGCCGCTTGAAAAGAATCGTTGTCGGTATCAGTGGCGCCAGCGGGATCATTTACGGCATTCGAGTGCTGGAAGCTCTCAAGGAAGCCGATGGTATTGAAACTCATCTCATCGTGACGCGAGGGGCCCGCACGGTCTTGGGCCTGGAAACCTCTATGGACATCGAACAGGTTGAGAACCTGGCTCATCACGTTCATTCTCCGGAAAATCTTGCGGCTCCTCTGTCCAGCGGCTCTTTCAGAACCGAGGGAATGATCGTAGCGCCATGCTCCATGAGGAGCCTGTCCATGATTGCCCTCTCCTTGAATGAGAATCTGCTCGTTCGGGCCGCGGATGTGACACTCAAGGAGAGGCGAAAACTTGTGATCGTACCGCGGGAAACACCTCTTCACCTAGGGCATCTTAGATCGATGACTCTGGTCACGGAAATGGGCGCGGTAATTCTTCCGCCGGTTCCGTCCTTTTATCATCGGCCCCGAAGCATCGAAGACATTGTCGATCAGACGGTTGGCAAAGTACTTGACCAGTTTCAAATCTCCCATCAGCTCTTCAATCGATGGGGAGGCGGATGACGCGAGAAGAACTGGAACGGATTGTGATGCACTACATGGATTCATTCACTACCATGACTCTGGCCTGCTGTACCGAAGAAAGACCGTGGGCCGCTGACGTATTCTACGTCCGACAGGGGTTCGATCTGATATTCTTTTCATCTCCTTCTTCCCGCCACTCTCTGGTCTTTTCGGTCAACCCCTTCGCTGCCGCCACAATCCACGGCGATTACAAAGGATGGAAAGAAATTAAAGGACTCCAAATGGAGGGCCGAGTTGAACGTATAACAGGTGCCGCAGCCAGTGCCCACGCTCTAGCATCTTATCTAAAGCGCTATCCCTTTGTTAGGGAATTCTTTTCCGATCCGACGACGGTGCCGCGTCAGATTGCGAGAAAAGTAGCCGGAGTAGATCTGTTCGCTTTTCGGCCGTTCCACATCCTGTACGTTGATAATGAAGCGGGATTCGGGAATCGATGGCAGCTCCAAATTCAAGAGGGGAGAGCTGTCGGCGATCCAGTTCCGGCCTGACCCTATAAGTCAATCCAGCTGCTCGGCAGCCGGATTGAGTGTCTTTTGACGATTTGGGGAAGATCTGCGGGTCATATTTCACATGATCCGGACCCTGACTGGATTGCAACGGATAACGACAAGGTCGGTTTCGGTGACCTTTCAACATCCACACAAACAGGAGGGAGAGAGATGGCCGATTTGAAGTTCCCGAGTCCGCACGAGGCGCAGACCATCCCGGGGACCGAGGGATGGCAAAGAATGTATCCGTACCACTACCAGTTCACCAGCGACGACCCGGAACGGAAGAAGTACGAAGAGGGCATGTTTTGGTTCTATGACGGGCTGCACTACCCGGAACCGATGTATCCCTTCGACATTATCTGGGATGAAGCCTGGTACTTGGCCCTGTCGCAGTACAACAACCGCATTTTCATTGTTCCACCCGCGATGGGAATCGATCACCGGATTGTCAACGGGTACATCTACATCACCCCGCTGCCGGTTACAAACGAGCAGGAAATCCCCAAGCGTGTGGAAAACTTCATGAAACGGGCCGGGTACTACTACCAAAACTGGCAGGACCTCGAGAAGAAATGGGAAGACAAGATGCGAGGAGTGATCAAACAACTGACCGAGATCGAGATCCCGACCCTGCCTGAAATGGAGGACGAAGAGGTAATCTTCGGCGGCAAAGGGATGTCCACGGGGTACAAGTTGCTCAACGCATATGACAGGCTCATCGACCTGGGCATTCTCTGCTGGCAGTATCACTTCGAGTTCCTGAACCTTGGGTATGCCGCTTACGTCTTCTTCTTAGATTTTTGCCAGAAAGCCTTTCCCGACGCGCCACCTCAGACGATCACGCAGTTGGTGAGTGGAATTGACGTGATCATGTACAGACCGGACGATGAACTCAAGAAGCTGGCCAAACTCGCCATTGAGTTGGGAGTGGACGATGTGTGCCTGAAGGGCGACTGCGAGACCGTGCTGAAAGGGATGCAGGCTTCGGATAAGGGCAAGAAGTGGCTGGAGGCCTTCGAGAAAGCGCGTGACCCTTGGTTCTATGTCTCCTCCGGCACCGGCTGGTATCACACCGATTTCTCCTGGAACGACGACCTAAACGTCCCAATCTCCTTCATGAACATCTACATCGGGAAGCTGAAAGCAGGAGAGTCTATCGAACGTCCCATGGAAAAAGTGCGAGAGGAGCGCGATCGGTTGACCGAAGGCTATCGCGCGCTGCTCAAGACAGACGAGGACCGGGCTACCTTCGATCAGATGCTGACTCAAGCCAGGACCGTTTTCCCTTACGTCGAGAACCATCTGTTTTACGTGGAGCATTGGTTCCACAGTCTATTCTGGAACAAGATGCGAGACGTCGCCAAGATTCTCTATGAATTCAAGTTCATCAAAGACCAGGAAGACATGTGGTTCATGACCCGGGCAGAGATCAAAGACGCTCTCTGGGATGTGGTCACATCGTGGGCAACCGGCTGCAAACCCCGCGGACCTCTCGTATGGCCCAAGGAAATAGCCTGGCGCAAGCAGTGCATGGAAAAGTTCCGGGAATGGACGCCTCCGTCTGCCATGGGCACGGTTCCCGAGACTATAAACGAGCCTTTCACCATCCTGCTTTGGGGAGTCACTTCCCAGTCGATGGCCAACTGGGCCAAGCTCAAAGCGATTCAGGAGGGTGATGTCTCGAAGATTGTGGGCTTTGCCGGCTCGCCGGGAACGGTGGAGGGGCCGGCCAGAGTTTGCCGCTCGGTCAAGGAAATTGGAGACCTTCAGGATGGGGAGATCCTCGTGTCGACCACGACATCACCGAGTTGGGCGCCGGCCTTCCAGAAGATCAAGGCGGCGGTGACCGACGTGGGTGGTGTCATGTGCCATGCCGCAATCGTTTGTCGAGAGTACGGTCTCCCCGCGGTCGTAGGGACTGGATCGGCCACGTCGAGGATCAAAACAGGCCAGATGATCAGAGTGAACGGCACATCCGGGGAAATAGACATCATAACGTGAGCCTTCGGCGCGGAGGTCTATCCATGGAAAGCTCAGATTACGTGCTCCCCTTCGAAGCATGCGACCTGACTATGGTCCACAAGGTGGGAGGTAAATGCGCCAGCTTGGGCGAACTGCTAAAAGCACAAATCCCCGTTCCTCCAGGCTACGCCATCACGACCGACGCGTACGAGCATTTCCTGGAAACGAATGGCCTTACGCACAAGGTGATCGAGCGATTGGAAAATATGGACGCAAGCAGGGTAGATGAAATCGACCGCGCCTCAGGTGACGTCAGGTCATGGATTGAGGCCGGAACGATCGACCTGGGTTTGGAGGACGCTATAGCCGAGCACTACCGGCTGCTCTCTCGACAAGGGAGAACCCCGGCTTGTCCTGTAGCGGTCCGATCTTCTGCTACGGCAGAAGACCTCCCTGACGCAAGTTTTGCCGGCCAGCAGGACACTTACTTGTGGGTGAGAGGCGTGGACGATTTACTCGACCGCACGAAAAAGTGCTGGTCGAGCCTCTTCACGCCTCGAGCCATTTCCTATCGCATCAAGATGAAGTTCCCGCACGAGAAGGTACTAATCAGCGTCGCGGTACAGAAAATGGTGAGGTCTTTCACAGCAGGCGTGATGTTTACCCTGAACCCTGCCACCGGCGACCGTGCCACCGTGGTAATCGACTCGAACTGGGGCTACGGCGAGAGTGTGGTTTCAGGAGAAGTTACCCCTGACCAGTTTCACATCAACAAGATAACCATGGACGTTACAAAAAAGACGGTTTCCGACAAACAAATCTACTACACCACCGATCCGGCCACGGACCAAGTCGTGAAGCTCGATGTGGACGAGGAGCGACGCGCGGAACAGAGTATCCTCGACAAGGAGATACTGGAACTCGCGGAGCTGGCAAAGCGCATTGAACAGCACTATGGCAAACCCATGGATATTGAATGGGCTACCGAAAAGTCGCTCCCGTACAAGGGGGAGATCTACATAGTCCAAAGCCGGCCCGAGACGGTTTGGAGTCAAAAGGAGGTGAAGCCGATTGTGGAGCCACGGAAATCGGCCTTGGAGCACATCGTAGCCGGGCTCCTCGCGGGGAAAAAGATCAGGTAAGAGCCGCCGTCGAGCTTTGGGCATACATGGTCGTATTCCAGGCCACAAATGAATGAGCGCCATCGCCGGCTGACTCAGCGGCGGCATCCGGGTACTGTGCTTACGACAAGAGCTTCAGACCGACGGTTCAAGCAACTCCTGCCTGTGTAAAAGAGGCTTTTCCGACGCGCCAACATGCATCGGGCGCAAAGGCGGAGTCGTTAACACTTGGGGTGTCCCAATTATCGGATTCTCAAGGAGACGTGCAACATGAAGGAAATGGGAGATTTTATCAAGAGGTGCGAAGAAGAAGGGGAACTTTTGCGCATTAAGAAGGAGGTGGACTGGTACCTTGAATTGGGCCACGTCGCCAAGCTCAGTGAAGAGAGAAAGGGCCCGGCGCTGCTCTTCGAAAATGTCAAAGGTTTTGACATTCCAGTGTTAACCAGCGCTTTTACAACAACCAGAAGGTTTGCCATTGCGCTGGACATGCCGCTTGATTCTTCGATTTGCGACATGGCTCGTCAGTGGATGCAGCTCGCCACAAAGAAACCCGTCAAGGCCAAGATTGTGGATTCCGGCCCGGTCTGTGAAATGATTGTCCAAGGGGACGATGTCGATATCGAGAAACTGCCGGCCCCTTTTTTCAATCCATTGGACGGTGGCCGATTTATCGGCACTGCGCATTACCTCGTAACCCAAGACAAAGAAACCGGATGGACCAACTGCGGTACGTACAGAATGCAGATCCACGACCGCAATCATGCAGGTATACAGATTATCAAAGGAAAGCACGCCGATTTCCATTTTAACCAGCACAAAAAAGACGGCACAAAAATGCCCGCGGCCGCGGTCATCGGCTCGGACGCGGTCCATTTTCTCGTTTCCTCGACCCTGGTGTCAGCACAGACCGACGAATACGATATTGTCAGCACGCTCAGGCAGGAACCCTGCGAAGTATTCATCAGCGACCTTACAGGACTGAAACTCCCGGCCAATGCTGAGATTATTCTGGAGGGTTGGGTAGATCCGAACGACCTGCGGGAAGAGGGGCCCTTTGGAGAATATACCGGCTACTACTCCGGAGCCAAAGGCGAAGAATGGCCGAAGCAGGTGCTCCAAGTCGAGCGCATACTCCGACGGAAAAAGCCGATTTTCTGGGCAACCACCGTCGGCAAGCCGATCACCGACACCCACATGATTCAATCTTTGAATCGAACCGCGACCCTGTGGACCGATCTCGAGGCCATGAAGGTTCCGGGAATCAAGTCCGTATACTTTCTTCCCGAATCCACGGGTCGTTATTGGTGCGTTGTTTCCGTTGAACAGAAGTATCCGGGCCACTCCAATCACGCGGGAAACGCGGTCATTGCTACGACTACCGGCCATTATGGCGTCAAGGGGGTGATCGTCGTCGATCACGACATTCCTGCGGACGACCTGGATAGGGTTTTCTGGGCTCTTGCGGTCAGGTTCGATCCGAAGCGTGACGCTCAGATCATCGACCGAGGGCGTTCCACTCCCCTGGACCCCGCCCTTCCGATCGATGCGCGACACATCACATCGAGGATCATTATGGATGCCTGTACCCCGTACGAATGGGCGAGAAAACCTATCGAGATTTTCCTCGACGAGGATATGAAGGCCAAGGTCCTTTCTCAATGGAAAGAATACGGATTCGACGACTGGAACTCGTCGATCTGCAAATGACAATACAGTACCGGAGGCCACTACGTTTGTAAAATTCATGGCGAAAAGGACCTGTCC
This sequence comes from Terriglobia bacterium, assembly GCA_035541995.1. GTDB lineage: Bacteria > Acidobacteriota > Terriglobia > Versatilivoradales > Versatilivoraceae > DATKMG01. The sequence continues at coordinate 4,266 of DATKMG010000048.1, read as the reverse complement.
ACCGCGGGAATAATCCCTTGCCTTGGATCTTGAAATCTACTCCGTAGCGGCCTCGCTAACTTCCGTCGATGGAGGCAAGTTGGCCCATGAGACCGATTCGATATACCGACGCAATTATAGAAGAATTCGTATCACAAGGGTATTGGACTGACGAGACCTTTACCGATTTCTGGCTCAAAAATGCCAGAGACCGGCCCAACGACGAAGCGCTGGTGGATTCCTCTATAAGGATTACCTGGGCTGAGGCCGCCAAGCTGATGGACCGCTTCGCCTTAAGCTGGATGGATATGGGGCTGCAACGGGACGACAGGACGATTTTGCAGTCCCCGAATTGCGTATACGGTTTCCTGGCACGGATCGCGTGCGAACGAGCAGGGCTCATCAATATTACTGTCATGCCTTATTTGCGTCACAAGGAACTCAAGCACGTCATCGAAAAGATCGACCCCAGGGCCATTATTATTCCAGGTATCTATCGTAAGTTCAACTACCTAGAGATGGCAGAAGACCTGAAAAAGGAACACCCGGGATTGAAGTACACATTCCTTTTGGACGAGACGATTCCCGGCCCGTACCCCGAGAACACCCATTCATTGATGAATATCGCTAAGGAGCCCTGGGGACAGAAGGTGGATCACTCGGTCCTTGAAGAGAGAAGCTTCCACCCCACCAGTGATGTGGGAATTCTAACCAGCACCAGCGGCACAACAGGCGTGCCCAAGATTGTCGAGTGGCCGCTGGCCCCAAGGGTGATGACCTCCAAATGCAGGGTGGACATCTGGAAACTTTCCGCGAACGATGTGACTTTGGCCGTGGCCCCATTCGCCGGCGGAGCCGCCGGCACCCTGACATATTTTGCAGCCCCGCTTGTGGGGGCGAAAATAGTGCTTCTCGAAGAATTCACCCCCGAGGACGCTCTGGCGATGATCGAGAAGGAGAAGGTCACCGCCATTGGAGTAGTTCCAACGCACATTATTCGCATGCTGGAACAAGATCTTTCCAAGTACGATCTTTCGTCGCTTAGGTTCATCCGCTCAGCCGGAGGTTACCTACCGCCGAAGGTCGCTATGGAAGCTGAAGAGCGCCTTGGGGGTCGGATTACTTCTGATCTGGGGACTCAAGACGTAGGGTCCGTCTCCGGTTGCTCCATTGACGATCCTGGAGACGTTCGGCGCAGAACAGTAGGAAAGCCTCTGGCAGGAAATATCATAAGGCTGCTGGATGAAAGCGGTAAAGAGGTTGCTCCAGGCGACCCCGGAATCCTCTATATGAGAGGACCTCATTCTCCGGCCGGCTACTGGCGAGACCCTGATACCACTCGAGAAGTATTCGACGATGACAACTGGACCACTACCGGAGACATCGTTGCTCTGGACGAGGGCCGTATATGGATCATGGGCCGCCAGAAGGACATGATCATCCGCGGGGGCCAGAACATCTACCCGGCAGAGATCGAAGGACTTCTCAACGAGCATCCCAAGGTTTCGGGAATAGCTGTTGTGGCCATGCCCGATCCCGAATACGTCGAAAGGGCATGTGCCTACGTGATGCCAAAAGCCGGAGAGACATTCACGATGGAAGAGATGATCTCGTTTCTGAAGTCAAAAAAGCTCGCCATGTACAAGCTGCCTGAGAGACTTGAGATCATTGATGCATTGCCGACGGTGGGCGACTCAGGAAAAGTGGACAAGAAAGTCTTGAAGAAGGACATAGAACAGAAGTTGGCCTACGAAAGGAAAGCCTGATGGAGCGTTTTGTCCTGCTTATATCCACACTGGATACCAAGGGACCCGAAACGCTGTACCTCCGTGATCGGATTCGAGATCTGGGCGGCAATCCGTTGGTCCTGGATCTGAGCATGTCCGGAGCCTCGCACGCGGCTGATATCACTTCCGCGTCCGTAGCGGAAGCCGCGGGAACGACGATCCAGGAAATACAGCTCTCCCGCGAACGGAAGACCATTACGCGTCAGATGATCACCGGCGCGGTGAAGCTGACGCGTGATCTCCTCGAATCGGGTCGGTTGGCCGGAGTCATTGGCCTTGGTGGCTCCACAGGGAGCCTGATGGCGACCGACATTATGCGCTCGCTGCCTTTTGGTGTTCCCAAGCTCATGGTTTCATCCACCGCTGCGCTTCCCGGTCTGGCAACCCGCTACATCGGGACCGGTGACATTGCGATCTTGCACACGGTCATAGAGATCTCGGGGCTCGCCCGGCCGTTGCAAAATCTTTTGGACAGGGCCGCGGGCGCCATTGTGGGCATGGCCAGTTGCCCTTCTCTCACCGTGGATTCAGCTCGGCAGAAGGGTAGACCCCTTGTGGCCATGTCTATGTTCGGTCCGACAGAGCGTTGTGCACACAGTGTACAGCAACGACTTGAGAGCGCCGGATTCCAGCTGATCGGATTCTCGGCAGCAGGAGTCTGCGATCGAGCCATGGAAGAAATGATCGCTCAGCGATTCTTCGACGCTGTTGTAGATCTGGCCCCAGGGGGAGTCGGAGAAGAGGTCCTCGGAGGGATGCGAGCAGCCGGACCGGACCGGATGACCGCGGCAGGAAGGCTGGGGATTCCTCAGGTCATAGCGCCGGGCGGCGTCAACCTCACAAGCCCAAGGAAATCTCGGTACAAACCTGAGCATCATCAAAGGCGGAAATTCGAGTTGGATGAGCTTCGCACTTTCTTGCGGGTTTCCGACGAAGAGATGGATCAAATCGCGCACGTCTTTGCGGAGAAGCTCAATCAAGCGACGGGGCCGGCCCTGCTTCTCTTCCCTGGAAAGGGCTGGTCCGCTGTGGACCCTCCGGACGGACACATGTTCGACAAAGAGCAGGACCGTGTATTCCTCAGAATATTGAAGGAAAATACCGGACCCCATCTGGGCATACGCGAGGTCGATGCAAATCTCGAAGATGCAGCCTTCGCCGAAGAGGTTGTGAAGGCGTGCATTGAGATATTTCCCAAGCCCGAAACGAAAGAAGCAGGCGATGTTTTTTACGCTGCGCAACAAGAGGGATCCGTTTTGGTAGGGTCCGAACGGAGGACGCCATGATAGTGAAGAACTGGATGCTGCCGCAACTATACTCGATATCGAGCGATGCCCTCGCTATCGAGGCAGCCATGCTGATAGAAGAGCACAAACTGAAAATGCTACCCGTGGTCGACGCAGGGCGACTCAGAGGGATTGTTCATCGCAAAGATCTCAACGAAGCCGCTATGTGTGTGAGCGGCAGCGGTGACGCATGTGAGATGAAGTATTACTGCAACAAACTCAAGGTAAAGGATCTCATGGTTCGGAAGCTGACAACCGTCGGCGTGAACGACTCCGTGGAAGGGACCTTGGTCAAGGGCAGAAAACTGACCATGAGCACCTTCCCTGTCTTGGACGGGGATAGAGTCGTCGGAGTTGTTTCCGATCGAGAGATATTCATCACCCTCTTCAAGCTCCTGGAAGCAGGGGTTAAGCGAGTGCGCATCACTCTGGCAAATGTAAGCCTCAAAAAGGGGACTCTCTCGGACATACTCCGTGCCGTTGACGAGAGCGGGGGCACGGCAAGAGCCATTTTCACCGTTCCGGAAGGGTCGAACGACAACGTGAGAGTCGTATTACGTGCTGAATCCGACAACCCGGAGGCAATTCGCAAGGCGCTTGAGGACAGGGGATTCAATATTCTTGAGTTCGGCTCTTGATGCACGTGGGGTTTGACTCAGTCGCGGGGGGATAAGGATCAGGGTTGCCCGCGGGGTCCGCAGTTGCCGAACAACTTGGGCGCACGCACACGGGGGGGACCCAGTGCTTCCCTGGAAACTATTCCAACTTACTTCAATTGCCGCAACATGTGCGGTCATTTCAAAGTAAGGGGGTACGCATCATGGGAAACGGAAAGATAGGTATTGGACCCAGCGGTCCGACTGCCGGGTTCATTCAATTCATTGTCTTCGCTGTTGTCGGTGTCATTGTGTTCGTCTACGCAATCCCCGTTGGACTGATTATCTTGAAAATCATCCCTGCAACACTCCTGATGCTCGTCGCACTTGGCTCTCTTGTCCTTCTTGGTGACAATTTTCCGCTGGCCCCGCCGGGGGGACAGTGGTGGACCCCGGACAAGCCGCGCTACTCGGCAGGAACAGGGATGACCCTTTTGTGGGTCGTATTCACCTTTGTCATCCTACTCTTCATGAGGTTCATCTATCCGGGGTGGCCTGTTGGACCATTGTATCTTTGGTTCGGGGTGATAGCCTTTTGGCTCACTCTCCTCTACGGGG
>DATKMG010000047.1:0-5176 GCA_035541995.1 Terriglobia bacterium | reverse complement strand
GCATGTGATTCCCCCAAATCGTTGGGGCCGAAGCATTTTCTCCAATGCCGGCAACCCCCTGCGGGACTCCACCACTGAGAGGAACACGGAATATCCCCCCCGTTGCTGAAAAGACGACCTCGCGCCCGTCGGCAGTCCATGCCAGCCGAAAAATACCTTCGTAATTCCCGTTTGTGAGCCGTGTGGCCTCGCCTGAAGGGACCGGCTGGACCCAGATGTCGCACACTCCATATTGCGTTACCCGCACGAAGGCCATCCGCTTCCCATCCGGGGAAAACTCGGGAGAGAAATCGCCATAAGAGTCCGGCGGAGGGGAGGTCAGGGGAATCTTCTGCCGTGTATCGAGAGACAGCAGGAAAATCCCATAAGGACTCTCCCTGGCGCTTTTCTCGGAGAATGCCAGCCAGTGCCCGTCCGGCGACCACGACAAATAATAAGTCAGACCTGAAGGTCCTCTTAATTCATAAAGTTTACGCTCCGCCCCTCCCAGGGACGGTACGGTATAGATGGAAGCGACCTCTCCCAAGTCACGCACAAACGCGATCTCTCTGCCGTCTGGAGACCAGGCAGGGCAGCAGTCGTCAGCAGGATCAGAGGTTAACCGTAATTGCCCCTCCCCGTCGACTTGTCTTACGTAAATGTCAAAATTATCCGGGGCCGGTCCATTCCAATTGAAGGCGACAAACTTGCCATCCGGGGAAAATTTCGGGTCGAACTCCATACCTGGCAGGGTGGTGAAGGGAACTATTCGCATCGGTTCCCGAATCACTTCGCTCTTCTGGCGGGAGAGGAACCACCAGAGCAGGACGATCAAGACCGTAAGCAGTGCCGCGACCGTGATCCAGCGCTTTTGATTCCACCCACGCAGGATACGACCTAGTGCCGCCGGATACGCCACAGACTCGCCCGAATCGGTGTCGTGCTTCAGGCGCTTCAGATCGGTCAGCAGGTCTAAGGCCGTCTGGTAGCGAACCTCACGGAACTTCTCCAGCGATTTGTTGATGATCCGCTCCAGTTCGCCCGGGACAGTTACCTGCGCTCGTGGCGGCCATGAGGGGGCCTGATGAAGGATGGACTCAAAGATGGCCGAGGGCGTCTCCCCGGCAAACGGCGACTGGCCGGTCACCATCTCGTACAGCACTACCCCCAGGCTGAAAATGTCGGTCCGGTGATCCACTAGCTGACCCAGCACCTGCTCCGGGCTCATGTAACGGGCTGTCCCCATTACCAGACCCGGGAAGGTCTGGCTATCGGTGCTGGTCACCATTGCCACGGCTTGGCCTTCCACTCGGGTAATCTTCGCCAGGCCAAAGTCCAGCACCTTGAGCTGCCCCTTGGGTGTGAGCATCAGGTTGGCGGGCTTGATATCGCGGTGTGTGATTCCCTTGCTGTGCGCTTCTGCCAAGGCATCGGCTACCTGGATGCCAATATCGAGGATTGTTTCGATTTGTAGGGGCGCGCCCCCGTGCGCGCCCACCCGAGGCCGGAAACGGGGGTCCGCCCCTATTGCAATCCGTTCGGCTAGTGTCTCGCCTTCCACCAGTTCCATGGAGATCCAGTGGATGCCATCAGATTCCCCAATTTCATAGATGGTAGCAATGTTAGGGTGATTCAGTGCTGACGCGGCCTTAGCTTCCCGTACGAAACGACGCAACCGCTCCGGATCAGACGCCACATCCACAGGGAGAATCTTCAGGGCGCCAATCCGGTCCAGCCGCGTATCTCGTGCTCGATAGACTTCACCCATTCCCCCACGACCCAGAAGTCCCAGGATTTGATAAGGGCCCAGCTGACGGCCAACCAGGGAGGGAGGCTCCACCGTTATCTGTTGGGCCACTTCCTTGATGGCCGGACTGCCCAGGAATTCTCCCGCTTTTTCGTGCATGGCCAGCAGCGTCTCTACCTCCGCACGTACTCCCGAATCCCCCGGGCAGGATTCTTCCAGAAACCGCGCCCGTTCTTTGGTCTCCACTTCCAGGGCGGCATAGTACAGCCGATTGATCTGTTCCCAACGGTCAGTCATAAAGGCAGTTACGTGTGGTTAGTGGCGAGTGACGAGCCAAGAGCGGTGACTCGTCCTGATTAACCCATCGATCCCGAACCCGGAGCAATTGGAAAACTTCCGGGGCTGAATCTGCAGCCTCGCCAATCCCTTGAGTTAATAGTCCTGACTATGAATGCTGCGGAGTATATCACCTGTTTCTGTCGTGTTCCATAGTTAGACATATGCTCTAAGAAAATCCATCTTGAACCCATTCCTTAAAATTTTTTTTTAAGATTTTGCCTTCTCGGAGACTCTTATAGGTATAAAGAAGAAACAACGAACGCTCCTTAGGAACGGATTGAAGCCGCCAATCGGATCAAGACGCCCAAGGAGCTTTCCATAGCAAAGGAGCCTCTGAGGCCGATGACCTTCTTACCATATAAAAAGATCCATGCCATCTGGCTGGGATTGTTGAACTTAGTCCTGGTGTCACTAACTCAAGTTTGCCTTGCTCAACTGGATACAGCAGAATTGGAAGTCACTGTCTCCGATCCCTCTGGAGCCGCAGTCTCGGGTGCGAAGGTCAGAGTCGAGAACTCGGCTAATGGCTTTCTTCGCGAGGTCACTACAGGAGAAGAAGGAAAGGCTCGTTTATTGGCACTTCCACCGGGCACCTACACAATCAGAGTGGAGGCTCGGGGATTTAAGCGTGTTGAGATCGCTGCTCTTCCTCTGACCGTAGGCCAGCATGCACAAGTGCTCATCAGGCTCCAGGTTAGCCCCTTGTCCCAGGCACTGGATGTCCTGGTGGCTGCAGCCAATTCCGTGGAAACGACCCGGCATGCGGTCAGTACGACCATCGACCAGACAGCCATTGAGAATCTCCCAAGCAACGGTCGAAACTACATCAACTTCACCCTGCTCGACTCGGCAGCTACTCGGGACAATCAACCGATCCTGGCCCCTGCGCCCACCAGTGGCCTCAACATTAATGGCCAGCGCGCCCGAGCCAACATGGTCAGTATCGATGGAGTTGATGCCATCGATAACACCGTCAACGGAGTCCGAGCCACGCTATCTCAGGAGGCAGTGCAAGAGTTTCAAATCAGCAAGAGCGGCTATGCCCCCGAATATGGACGAGCCGCCAGCGCCGTGATCAATATTGTCTCCAAGCAGGGTGGCAACCAATGGAGGGGAGACCTCTTTGGCTACCTCCGAAACCGACATGTTTCAGCTACCAATGCCTTTGCCGGTGGGCCTGATCCTGGTGATACCCGCACTCAGGCAGGATTCACTTTTGGAGGGCCAATCAGACGGGACAAGACCTTTGCATTTCTATCTTTCGAGACGACGCAGGGGAACGCTATCGCCTTCTCCCAGATTGGCCGTGACCATTACGGCTTTCAACCAGTTCCCAATCCCTTTGGACTGGGTCCCGCGAGTTTGCTGTTAACACGCCAGCAAGCCGACTTTGTCAAGACGGCATCCTCAGAGTTAGGTCTGTCGTACGCGATGCTCGCCAACCAGGCGGCCCAGGTGGCCCTGTATGGGAACACGCCAGGCGGACCTTCCAGCTTTGCGTTGGTTCCAAACCCGCTACCCTCCTCCTTCCAAGGATTAACCAGCGAGGCTGGAAACTACAGGACTACCGAAGAAACCTACTTTTATTCGGCAAGGATCGATCACCAGATTTCAACGAACCACAGGGTCTTCGTTCGGATCAGCGCCAGCCCCTCCGACCTCACGGGGATTCCCAGCAACGGTCAGAACCAGCTGACGGCCCTTAACGCTTTTTCAAGAACCACCAATAGCTCTACTCGCGATTTCGTCGTAGCCTCGGAGTTATCCAGCAACCTCACACCAACCTGGATCAGCGAATTTCGTTTCCAATACGCAAGGTGAGGCGTCGGTCTGACGCCCAATGGAAGTCGAGTAGCTGCTGAAATCCCGGGTGAGGCGTCGATTGGTCAAGAGCCCTTTGCGCCTCTATACCGCACCGAGCAGCGCTGGCAGGTTGCCGAAACCCTCAGCCACATCAGGGATTCCCACACCTACAAGATGGGGGTTGATTTCAACCGAATCCCGATCCAGGCCACATTTCCCATCAACCAGGCTGGGATCTATTACTTTCCTTCTACCCTGGGGGTCGACGATCCCCTCATTGCCTCAGCGGTCGGGCCGTGGCTGGCATTCCAGTGGAAAGCGGCTGGAGCGCCACCGTTTTCCTCAGCCCAGACTTATGGCATGGGTCTTCCCGATTCGTTTGCACAACAATTCGGAGGATTGGACCGAACTACCACCACGGCCCGTAACACAACTTTCGGGTTCTTTGTCCAGGATTCCTGGAGAATCCGACCCAGCTTCACCCTGGACTACGGCCTTCGATACGATGTGGAGTTCTCTCCCACGCTGGCAGCCAATTCCCAGCTCTCTGCATCCAGCCAACAGCTGCTGGGGGTTATGCAGGGGATTCCCCATGACACCAACAACTGGGCGCCTCGCGCCGGTTTCGCCTGGGACCCGTTCAAAGATGGCAAGACAGCCATCCGGGGATCTTACGGCTTGTTCTATGGGCATCCTTTGCTGGCCATCACTTTGCTGTCCGATGTGGTCGATTGAGCCAAGTCCCCTTACCTGGTGGCCCCCCACTTGGTCGGCGCCGATGATCTCTTCCATGGCACGCCGTTCACCCCATTGGGTTCAGCAGTAGCCAATCCTGCCATCGGCTATCTCGCAGAACAGCAGCGATACGATCCCTTGTCAGCGGCCTTCTCCAGCCAGGCCTCAGCCCTGGCGCTCAGCCCCATTCTCTCAACGGTTCTCCCGGCGGCCAGGAACCTTCAATATGACTCGGCCCTGCAGGGGACCTTTGGAGTTGAAAGACAACTATCTTCCTCTATGGTCCTGGCAATTGATTACACCTATACTCACGGTGTCCACTTGTTGAGGCCGCGGAACATCAACCAGGGCAATTTCAAGTACATCGTCGATTACAACAGGGCGTGACCACTAACGGCTGTGCCAATCCGGCTTACGGTGGTGCAGGTGGTCCCCTGGCGGGGCTATGGGACGCCCTGGGCGGCAACTCTTCATCGTCCCTTGCGCCGCTCGGACAACTTCTGTTTAACCAATTCCGTCCCACCGGGCCTAATTACGCCTGGTCTAATACCGTCTCAGAAGGCATTCTGTCCA
>DATKMG010000046.1:0-8480 GCA_035541995.1 Terriglobia bacterium | reverse complement strand
TCTGGCAGGAATACTGGTCATCCTTGTGGCTATGATCGTAATGACCCAGGGACGCGTCGGCTAACAGGCATCCTTGCTACAGATCGCTAAAGAAAGGAATACGAACAGAGCGGCCCCCGGGAATTGAGAGTTCGAACCCTTGTCCGTGTTTGTTAAATGAGACTTGTATTAGATCAGTCAAAAGGGGAAAAGGAGGAAACGGGCTCCCGCCAGAAAGCGCGTGCGAGAGCGCCCGCTCCATCCGGGTGGAACGCTTGCTCCGTAAGCTTTTTCAGGCGTGGCTAAGAATTCCAGCGGGGTCTGGGATACCCCGGTTCGCTTCCTTCAAACCCTCTAATCATTACTAAGACCTCGAAAAATGGAGCGACTTCAGGCAGCTATTAACTTATAATCAATCGTTCTGGCAGGGTAAGTGACGTCACATCGTAGTCGGAACCTGCCTAATCCTTGCTCATCCCTTCGAACATTAGATAAAAGGAGGATTCATGAAACGCCGTTATTTTATCTCCAATTTGACGCTAGGTTCTATTGCGGGAATGGTTCTGTATCCTAAGGGTCTGCAGGCGTGGAACTCCGGCGGGAGCGCTGCAGCTGACAAGCTGGGCCGCATTTCCATCTCGACCTGGACCTTCCACAACTATTTTACGTCGACGCGTGAGCCGGAATTCAAGCTGCCCGGAGAGATGCTCAAGCTGCTGGACTTTCCGAAGATGATTTCCGACAAATACAAGGTTCACAACCTTGAGTTGTGCGCTCCACATTTTGATTCAACGGGGTCAGCATACCTGACAGATCTCAAGGCCCGCCTCGCGGAGGTCGGTTCCAAAGTTGTGAACATGCCCGTCGACATCGATGAATTGGGGGAAAAGGGAGGATTGTCTGATCCGGACAAGAAAGTCCGCGACAATGCGATCAAGGGTGCAAAGAAATGGATCGACATAGCGGTACAGATCCAGTGCGGATCGGTAAGGTGCGATCCGGGCAAAATGGATCCCAAGAACCTGGCCCCAACGATAGACTCATACAAACAACTTTCCGATTATGGCCGGTCTAAAGGCGTGCACGTGATTATCGAAAACCATGGCGGAGTCGGCTCGGAGCACCCTGAGGAACTGGTCGCTGTCTTCAAGGGGGTCGGTGGCGGGCAGGTTGGTGCGTTGCCCGATTTCTTCAACTTCCCGGATGAAGCAACTCGGATGAAGGGATTGGAACTTCTTTTTCCCTATGCACGCGTTGTCTGTCACGCCAAAGGAATGAAATTCGACGCCAGTGGCAAAGAGACGGAATATAACTTTCCGAAGTGCATCGAAATATCCAAGCGAGCAGGATTCAAGGGAGTTTATTCGATTGAGTTTGAGGGGCCGGGCGATCCTTATGCCGGCTGCCAGAAGGTGCTAGACAACCTGGTGAAAACAATCTAGGCATCGGCCTCTCGAGATTTCGCCACAAAAGGATCCCCGCGATCTCACGAGTTCACGGACACGACTGAAGATGAAGCCGATTCCCACTTTGAAGGGAGCGAGGGGGTTGTCTTTGTTTGCTGGTGGCGCAAAAATCGCGACTTTTGCGATGTCTGCGCCACCCCCGTTTGTCCCGAAAGAAAGAGGGACAAGCCCACGGCAGCCTTGGTTTGGAGCTTTATTAAAGCATCATACCCCCTTTCAAAGGGGAATTTCATAATAACTAGTGGAGGATTTCAAAATGCCTAGTTTCCTCAAACCTCTGCAATTGTCGCTTTTGCCTATCGTTATTCTAATTGTCGGTTCCATTAGCTTTGCGCAAGATGCCATCTCCTATCGGTTGCTAAAGCATCCTGGCTATGTCGTTTTCGAGGACGGGGTCACACCTCGAGCGCGAGTGAGGGCCAACTACTACAGCACCGATACGGGAGACACGTGGGAAAAATCTCCGGGTCAGATTTCCATCGAGTATGGTCTGCCGGCGTGGAAGGCCGAATATGACACCTTATTTATGAAGATGCCCAACGGAAAACGCTGGCGGTTGGGGTCAAACTACTGGACTAACCTTTCCTCCACGCTGCCCTTCGAAGTGGCTGGGAAAAAGATAAAGGCAGGCTATTACTATCTTGTGCTCGAAAAAACCAGCAAGGAACTCTGGAGCCTCATCGTCCTCAGACCTGAGGATGTGACCATGCGTCAGATGGATCCGTACCACGTAAACTTGCGGGACAGCGGGCCGGGAGTGGCGAGCATCCCGCTCGAATACCAGCGGGAGGAGCAGAAAGAGGATAAGCTACAGATCACGCTCAAGCTAAAGGACGAAAACCCTAAACAGATGGCGATACACATTCGCTTCGGCAGTCACCATTTCAGTACTCCGCTGTTGGCCGTGCATTTCTGATCATGGGGAAATAGACACGCGGCGACTCCTGCCGCTTCACAATGTCCAATCTTCAGCGGCCTGCCCAGCAAGCCCCCAATCTAGTCGAATTCCGCAGGACTAAGACTGGTCTGGCGAAAGTAAGATGTGTATGCAAGCATTTGGGAGGAAGATTGAATATACCTGCTCTCAACCAATTTCTCAGCGCAATTTCGAATCAGTTCCGTTACATCCTGGGAGTCAACTCCAAAGGCAATGGATCATTCTGAAAGAAATGCATTCCCGTCAATGAGTGCTTCCCGTTCCGTGCCCACGTCTCAATGCAGCCCAGCTCTTCAAAGGGAACGTGTTGGAAGTAATGAATTCGCATGCCAGGTCTTTGACTATGAGAGGATTCTACTTAATGATACTCTTCGAAATGAAGATGAAATGAACTGGAACGTTTCGTGAAGCCTCCTGTGACAAAAACATGATGTAGATTCCTCAACGTTATGGCTGTAAGAGGCGCTGTAACCGTGAATGGCGAGCCGCCAAGGGATCTATGCGGTAGGGACGGCTCGCCGAGCTCTGCACGGATTAATCAGCTTCAATCCTGAAAAGACCATGCAACGAATAGTTAGGAATTGGAAACGATATGCCGCCGTGAATTTCCAGATTGTCTGGCAAAGAGACTTTTTCGATCATCGTATTCGCAGCAAAGAATCTTTGGACGAGAAATGGCAATATATTGTTTATCGGAAGTTTTGAGCACTACCCTCCATCTCGACCGCCCGGGGAAACAACAGGTTGTTTTCGAGATGAATATGCTGGTGCAAGTCCTCTTCAAGCGCCGCCAGGGACTGGTACAGCGAGCGAAAGCTGCTGCACCCATCAGCGGGAACTGTAAAATTGGAGCTGCCCTTCCTGATCTGCACCAGAAGATCCCCTGCCTTTTCATGTTCCTTCATCATCATCCGGACTGGATTCTGAACGGTACCGAATGGCGGACTCGGCACTGCCCGATGAGCGAGCATTTCCTGCTCCATGCGTAAGATGTAGGGGAACAACACCTGCTCCTCTTTATGCATGTGCAATGTCAATTCTTGCGATAATACGCCGAACGATTTGCAGATAGTGAAGAGTTCAGGGTGATTCTTACCGTGTACTGAACAGACTTTATCAAAAAGTGGATTCAGCCTAGCCAATTCCTCCCGAGTGAAGACGTGGTGGGTAGTCATAATGTGCGAGATCAACTCAGAGAGTCGTCCCTGGCGCCAATCCTTAGAGGCGTTAGGTTGTTTCTCGGTCTCTTTTGCCTGCTCCAGTGAGAGTGAAACTTCTTCTAAGGACAGGCCGGCGATCGAACATGCCGCCTCGAGCGAACTGCTTCCGCCACAACAATAGTCAATTCCCAACTTCTCGAACAAACGAGTGGCACCGGGGACTTCCGTTGCCAGATCGCCAATAGTTCTCGTAGCAAGATTCGCCATAAAACCCCTCCCGATATGGTTCTTTACCAAATTTACTTTCTTCCTAACAGGCTACTTTGTAACTCCCGGGGTGCCTATGACTTTTGTCACAGGGTGGGGGAAACAGGGCGAAATCAGGGGACGCGCCCCCAGGGCAGGTCATGCCTGCTGGAACTCCGCTTACTTGGTGTTACCTTTTTTCGGCAGCTATTCAAGTCATGCAGGAATCTTCAGGAAACCGCTGCGCTGGGCCCTTTCAACCGGAGTATAATTGGGGTCAATCCTTGGAGGTCATTATGGACAACGATAAGCCAATTACAGTGCAACAACTGACCGGAATAGGAGAGAGCCGTTCGGTGACCCGGCGAACCTTTGCCAAAATCGCTTTAACCAGTGGCTTGGCACAGAGCGCCCTAATAGCAGCGTCGGAGACGCGCAATTCAAAAAGGCTGCCGGAACTGGCGCCGGGGATCAAGATCTCATTGCAGGTTCCTACAGATCCTGGAGAAGAGGACCTTCGCTTCGCACAGCAACTCGGTGTCGGCTATGTGAGCATCCCCAGCGGTGGGGATAATGCGACGCTGGAGAATTTCAGTCGCTGGAAGCAAAAGGTCGAAACTGCCGGACTGAAGGTGTGGAACATCGGCAACAGCAACGTCCACAATATGCCGGAGGTCACTCTCAATCTTCCAGGCCGTGACCAGAAGATAGAGGAGTACAAACAGTATCTTCGGAACCTCGCCAAGGCTGGAATCTTTTACACGACCTATGCTCACATGGGAAACGGCATTTGGAGTTCAGAACAAGAATCGACTCGTGGGGGCGCTCCCGCTCGGGCATTCAATCTGAAGACAGCGAAGGGTTACTGGGCAGGCAAGGTCTTCGAAGGCACGCTGACGAACGGTCGTAGGTACTCAAAAGAGGAGATATGGGAGAATTATACATACTTCATCAAGCAGGTTGCGCCTGTGGCTGAAGAGCTGGGCATCCGGATTGGAATTCATCCGGACGACCCGCCAGTGCCGGAACTCGGCGGTGTTCCGCGATGTATCTTTTCCAGCTTTGATGGGTACGTGCGGGCACTCGAGGTGGCTAACAGCCCTAACGTTGGGGTCTGTCTCTGTTGCGGAACCTGGCTTGAAGGAGGGAAAGGGATGGGCAAAGATGTCCTTGAGGCAATCCGTGCCTTCGCCAAAATGGAGAGGCTGTGGAAGATCCATTTCCGAAACGTAACCGCACCGATCCCTTATTTTGTCGAGACCTTCGTTGACGACGGATACATGGACATGTGGAAGATCATGAAGACCCTGCGCGAGGTGGATTTCCGTGGTGCATTAATCGCCGATCACGTTCCCACCATGGTTGGAGGCCGGATGAGCGGGTGGGCTTACAGCATCGGATACATCAAGGCCTTGCTGGCCCGTGCAAATGCCGAGGTCGAGAGGGCCTAGAACCGATTTCTTACAGAAAACTCCGAACCCGGGAGAATTACATTTTCACTTTGGCCCGGTGGTAGGGCACCGTTCTGTAATCTTGAAAAATGTATTCTTTGACCGCTTCAAAATTTGTCCCGCGCAGCTTTTCCTCAGCTTTGGCATAGCTTGCCAGCGCTTTCTCACGGTCTCCCAGTTGGTCGTAACATCTGCCAAGATTCACATAGGTTTCAATGCGCAAGAACGGGTCTGTTACTTTCCCTTCCTCGATTCGCGGGGCTAACGAGCGGAAACGTTGAATGGCTCCCGCATAGTCTTCCCTCAGAAAGCTCAACCAGCCCTCATCGAATAATGCGCCGTCTGATTGCGGTATCGACTCCTTCCATCGATTAAGGACCTTTCCAGCCCGCTCAACGTTGGCCGGTGGGATGATTTCAGGATGGAAGTCCATTTTCGGCCCGTGAACGAGAGGGATAAGCTTGTAGTGGTAATACAAATCCAAATCTTGCGGATATCCTTTTTCGTAATAGAGCAGATCCTCATCCTCATAGAGAAACTTTTGAGTATCAGGGCCAGGATCTGGTTTTGAAAGTGGCAACAGGCTGTCAAAATCAATGGGCTGAATATCAGGATTCTTTTTGAATTCCCGGTCAAAAAAATGCTTATGTTCTCCGCCAGTCAACACGATGACTTTACGACTGGAATGGTCTTTGATTGCACTCCAAATTAATTGCATCATCCGGTTGTTTCGCGTCTGGTAATGCAGGTTGATGGGACTATCCCCATAAACCCGCATGGAGATGCGATAGCCCTCTGCACAGTAATCGTTATAGTCTTTTCCATTCCAGAACTGATAACCCAGGTTCCCTTCCCATAGCCTTTCCTCCGGCCCATACTGTTTTTCGAAACGAGCTATCATCTCACTCTGAGCGCGAAGAGATTGGAACTGTTTTTCCTTTTCAATATATTCGGGCTGTTTTTCCAACTTATCCCGGATTTCCCGATCGTTGTTGGTGTCATCCCACCAGTCGATGGGAGCTACTTTTCTGCCGTGGGACAGCCCCCAAATCGTCGCCAGCATCATCTCCTTCAGATAGGGCTCTCGCCGAAAATCCTTGGGGCGGATCTCAACACAAATAAGATCGGGATCGTAATTTGCGAGGACATACGCAATATCAGCGTAAGAATAATTCTGATTCGACTCGTGTTTTTGATGGATCGTTCCGACTACCAGAGCCCTCGTCTTGGTAGAAGGCCGCGCTTCAAGATCCATCCAACGGAAGGCCAACGCACCGACCAGCAAGAAACTCCCAAGGATTCCTCTCCTGATTCTCATTTGTTCCCTCCGAAATCAAAAAGGGCCGGAAAGATCCCGCTCTTCGGATAATCTCCCGCAATTTCGATGACTGCAAAGTATTACTACGGATCAAACAGGAATTTGTTCCGTGAAATTGCCAATGTGAAATGAGGGTGTGAAAGCGTAAAATCAGCCATTGATTTCTACCGATTGGTTTTTTTAAGTCGATAGAGATCAACTTCTTAAATAAACCATCAGGGTTTTGCGAGGCTACAAACGTAAGGGCCTATGGTTGGGAATCTGGCTGGTCCGCCATCTTTCAATAGGACTGGACTGGGCACGAATCAGTGGTGAATCACGAGGATAACTGATGAAGAGCATGAAATTCCCCACCGCGACCTTTTTGTTTCTACTCTTAGTCGCAAACGCGTCGACCCTCGCTGGCGAACTGATCCGCTGCCCCGTGACGGCAGACTCATGGGTTGCTGTTCCCGATTTCGACACGCCGGAACCGACAGCCTCCCCCGCTTACCAGAACCATGGGGCGGATCCACAACTGCCAATCCAGGGTTATCTGAGTTTTGCCCTCTTCCAGTTTGATGTTTCTGCATTGAAGGGGCGATCCATTGCCAAAGCAACGCTGCGGGTGCATCGATACAATACGCCTCCAGTCCCCTTGCACACTGTCGGGCTCTCTACGATTAGTGGATCGGGTCCATGGTCTGAAGGCACGCAGAAGGAAGGAGCAGCGGCTCGAGGGGCCATGAATTTCTACTATGCACGAAAGGGGGATCAGTCGTGGTCATTCCCGGGATCGGATCTGGTGGATGTGACCTTCGGCCAGGGCGGAAGCCTGTATGCATATGAACGGGTCCGGGACGCCGGCAGCGGTTGGTATGAGATCAATGTATCTCCGGTCATAATTGGGGCTCTGGTCAGTGGAGATCAATACGGCCTGATCCTCTGCGACGAAAAGGGCCAAGTCCGAACCAATCACATACTGGAGAGCCGGGAGAGCCGGAATCCACCTGTCTTGATAGTGGAGGTTGGGGAGGAAGACAAATCCGCTCCCGGGCAAGTGAAGCCTCTCCAGTCCGACTCTAGAATCGGGCACACCTCGCAAGACGAAGCATACGCTCTGGGTCGTTCTACCTTAAGGCGAGGGAGTGTGATTCTGAAATTTGGTGGAGCAGGTGATGATCAGGGGGAGGGAATCGCCGCCCATTACGAATTGCGCTGCAGCGAGAAACCTGTGACGGCCACTACCTTCGGCTCTGCCAAGGAAGTTCCCCGATGGTCCCTGGACCCGCTGGCTCCAAAATCGTATCCGCTGGCCACTTCCAACTCGTTGCAGGACCAGGTTAAAGCCGTGGTCGAGCAGTTGAGACCCGGCGCAGTTTACTACTTCGCGGCTCGCGCAGTCGACAAAGCTGGAAATGTCGGTCCTGTATCGCCGCTTGGCCGTTATCGCGCCTATGATCGCAGCTTTCCCACCTTGCCTCAGGCTGGGACACCTACCCGTGCCGCTCCGCTGGAGGGAAAAGACCGGGGGACGGTGCGCTTGTGGGCAGTTCCAGAGTTAATGAAAATTGATCCTCAGACTGGGACACTGCTTGAACGGGACTATTCTAATCACCGTCTGCACAACGCCATATGGGATGGAGTCGACAGCATCGTCCACCTGACCGGTGCCAGAAACGAATTCGTTGCCTTCCAGCTTGCGATCGAAATCACTGAACCAGTAGGCGATGTCAAAGTGCAGGTCAGCAAGCCGCTATTTCCCGGAAGTAAACTCCCGGCGATCTTTCGGAAAACCGGTGCGATCCAGCTCGAGCGCGAATGGTTTGTCCCGGGCAAGGCCAGCGCTAAAGGGAAGCAGAGCTGGTATCCCGATGCTCTGGTGCCGCTTGCTCCGACTTTTGCGATCCCGACGAAAGATAATGGCGTGCCGGATCAAAGAGT
>DATKMG010000045.1:0-10671 GCA_035541995.1 Terriglobia bacterium | reverse complement strand
AAACGCTTCAAGATGATTTGGCACTATTTCAATCCATCAAGCAGCAACTCTATGTCGCTGTAGTCTGCGATATCCTCGACGATCTTGGCTACCACGATCAAGCCATGCATCAACGTCTACGCCCCCTCCTGCCTGACCGAGCCAATTGTGGTTTTGTGGGTCGTGCCCGAACGGTTCTCTGGACGGCCATTGATTATGTTGTCGCCGAGGACCCCTATGGCCTGGAAATCGAGGCCATGGATTCACTCGGCACAGGGGATGTTGTGGTTCATTCCACAGACCATGGCGGGACGAACGCCCCTTGGGGAGAACTGATGTCCACCATTGCCAAAAGGAAGGGAGTGGCGGGCTGTGTATGCGACAGCCAGATTCGTGACTGTGTTCGAATCATCGAAATGGGGTTTCCGGTTTACTACACGGGCATTCGACCTGTCGACTCCAAAGGGCGAGGTCGGGTCATAGACTATGATGTTCCGGTCAGCTGCGGTGATGTCTTAGTTCATCCTGGGGAACTGATTTTTGCTGACTTTGATGGAATCGTTGTCATCCCGAAAGAAGTGGAGCAGGATTGTCTTCGAAGGGCCCTGGACAAGGTAGGCAAGGAGAACCTCTCTCGCAAGGATCTGGCGAGTGGTAAGACCCTTCGAGAGGTGTATGACAAGTATGGAGTGCTCTGACCGCAATAGGGGCACGGAATTAGACTAAAGCAGCAGGAAAGGACATCATGAGATTGAAGGATCGTGTTGTTGTGATTACTGGCGCAGGTTCTGGGATCGGAAGAGCCTGCGCGAGGGAGTTTGCCAAGGAAGGGGCCTCTGTGGTGGTGGCTGACATAAATTTATCGGGGGCGCAGGAGACCGCTTCTCAAATTGGCAAGGCGGGCGGTGCTGTCAAGGCCATTGAGGTGGACGTGTCCCAGCCGGAGTCCGTCAAACATTTGGTGGCAGAAACATTGAAGAGTTTTCCAGCCGTCCACGTACTCCTAAACAATGCAGCCATTCAGATCAGCAAGACCGTCGAGGACACAACCGTTGAGGAGTGGAACCGTCAGCTTGCCATAAATTTGGGTGGGGTCTTCCTCTGCTCGAAATATTTCCTGCCGCTGTTGCGTGAAAGCAAAGGGTGCATCGTCAACATGTCGTCGGACAACGGCTTCTTCGTTGAACCCTTATGTGCTGGTTATTGTGCTACTAAGGCGGGAATTATCGGATTGACTAAAGCCATGGCCATTGACCACGGCAAGGAAGGCATACGAGTTAACTGCATTTGTCCCGGTTACATCGATACAGGACTGGCCGAGAGCTATTTCCGAGTACAACCCGATCCTGATGCCGCGCGGGCAGCTGCAGGGAAACTGCATGCCCTCTGGCGAGTCGGCCAGCCGGAGGAGGTGGCTCGGGTAGCCGTCTTTCTAGCCAGCGATGAATCCTCCTTTATGACTGGATCCGCCGTCGTGGTGGACGGAGGTTTTGGATCAGGACTGCCACCCAGCAATTGAATGAGGCGCCAAGTTGCGAGTTGCATAAAAGTGCCCCATGATCTCCTTAAGCTTACCACCACAGATGAAGATGTCATCCAGCCCACGGAGTGGGAATATTTGTCGATCTCAGGGAGTTCGCCCCCGCAAGAAATTGCCTTTTCCCAAGAGGTGCATTCTTATGAAAGTGGCCCATGACCTTATCAGGTCACCACGGTCCATGAAAATGCTGGAGGGCCCCGCTTCGTCGGGGCCGCGGTCGCTACCTTTTCATTGAAGACTCAAAACTTGATGTCCTGCTTGCTGATCATGAGAAATCAAATAGAGAGTAATGCTGGAACCTTTACTGGCCTGTTTCTTTTCTGCCTTCTGACTGCCTGCCCACTCTGGTCTCAGGGAACTGCTCCTGTGACGAAGATAACCGTGGATCCAAACCAGAGGTTTCAAGAGGTCGATGGATTCGGTGTCAATTTCAACGGTCCGTATTTTCGCGAGACCCAGAAGCCAATGGTGGATATGCTGATCGATGATTTGGGGGCAACGATTTTTCGGCTGGATGCCTTCGGATTTGACCTCAGCAATTGGGAGCAGGTCAACGACAACGATGATCCAAACGTGATGAACTGGGAGTATTACAACGACCGCTACTCAATTCCCAACTTCGAAGCCTCTTGGGCTGCGGGCCGTTATCTAAACTCGAAAGGGGCCAGAATTTTGTTGACAGCCATTGGGATCGTTCCGGATTGGATGCTGGACGACAAGGCGCCACCGCCTCGGCACAAGGTCTGTTCGAACTCATCTAAACCCTCAAAACCCGACCATTTGAATCCGGCCATGTACGAAGAATTTGGCGAGATGCTGACTTCAATGGCCTTCTACGCACGCCATAAAGCCCACGTGGACTTCGAGTATCTTAGCCCCTTCAATGAGACGGATTGTTACCCTGCTGAAGGACCGCGGATTGATCCTGAGGAAGCGTCAAGAGTCCTGGAAGTGCTGGCCCGCCGTATGAAGAAAGAGGGCCTCGGAGATGTCAAGCTCGTGGCAGTCGACCAGGCAATCGTGTCCACTGACTACATTAGCCCTATCCTGGAAAATTCGGAACTGATGAAACAGATTGGTGCATTCTCATTCCATACCTATGGTGAGGAATCCGTCGGGCCACAGGTAGACCGCGTATCTCGCAGCAAGTACCCTCATACCAGAGTGTGGTTGACTGAGTACGGTGACCTCAATGATCGGGACAAATCCTTTGAAAACGAGTGGAAGAATCAATCCTTAAAGTCGATGCAACGTGCTTTGCGCGCTCTAAACCAGGGAGCCACAGTGGCCCTTTTCTGGGATGCCTTCGACAACCTTGAATTGTGTGAGATGCGGCCCAGTTTCTACGGGCTGATGCGGAATGACGACCACCACTACTCGCCCAAGAAACGCTACTTTGCCACTAAACAGCTTTACCACTTTGTCCGTCCGGGAGCCCGGCGAATCGCCTCATCCAGCGATGTGCCAGGAGTAATCAGTTCGGCGTTTCTGAACGGTTCGCCCGAGTCCATCATCGTTGTTGGAGTGAAGCAGGGAGGCCCAAGTCAAGTTCAAATCACGGTTCCTGCTGCAAAACAAGCCCCGGTGATTTGGGAGCTATACCAGACGACGCGTACCCTGGATTGTCGCCAGATGGGATCCTTTTCTGCCATCAACGGGGTAGTTCAACTGGAACTGCCTGACGAAGCAATTTTCACCCTGGTTGGAAAAGCCAGGAATCCTTGATTCCATCTACTCTCCCCATGTCTACCCCTCACAAGATACAGAAGTACTGGGACTGGTTCCTAGTGGTTGTCATTAACTTCATGTGGGCCACACAGGTTCCGGTGATCCGCCTGATCGGGGACCGGTTGGGGGCTTTGACATTGGCATATGTCCCCATGATCCTGAGCACAGCATTGTTTTTGCCGGTGTTCTGTTATCAGAGGAGAGGCCGTGAGACCAAGCTGCTCTGGCACTGGAAGGACGCCAGGCACTTTTTTCTGGCGGGATTCTTCGGGGTCTTTCTGATGCAGTTTCTTTATACTCTGGGGTCCCGGTGGACCCTGGCGGCCAACGCCGGGATTATTACCTTGACCATTCCTGTAACGGTTGCCTTGTTTGCCTCCATTTTCCTTAAAGAGAAGCTGAATGCCATCCGGATTGTGAGTTTTGTCCTGGCCCTTTTGGGCGTGCTGATGACTTCAATACCAGACCTCCGTAGTGCTGATTTCCGCCATAGCCAGTACTTGGCCGGAAACCTCGTTTTCCTCCTGGCGTGCCTCTGTTGTGGGTTTTTCAATACCTACTGCAAGCTCCTGGTGGACAAAAAGTATACCGAGTTGCAGATACTCGTTTACACCTCCATAATCGGGAGCCTGGGGAGCCTTCCCTTGCTGGCTTGGATGGAGCCTTTTCGTTTCTCTGAGTTTGTACAGAAGGGACCGGTGGCCGTTTGGGGGACCCTGGAACTCAGTTTGATTGTCTATGGGGTCTCGATGCTGCTTTTCTTTCACGTGTTGAAGCGAATGGACGTGACACAAGCCATACTAGGTAATTACTTGCTTCCCTTGTTTATCGCACTCCTGGGAATTGTTCTGTTGAAGGAATCGATTACGGGGTTAATGCTCTTAGGCGGCGCAATAATACTGGTCAGCACCTTGATGGTAACTGTTTACGAAGCAGATCTTCTAAGGTGGCTTGACCTCTGGAAGGAAAGAAGAGCTCCTTAACGCGCGAAGTGAGAGAGCCACGCCCCGTTCGGGGTGATCCAGGAAGGGCCTTCTCTCTTGAAAATACGGTTTTCAGAGGCGCCGCGGGGGCGCGGCGTCTCCATAGCTCTGGAGACGGGACGCCCTCGTCCCGTCTTCCAACATTTTCATGCTGCGTGGCGCCCCTCTGAATTACGCCAAATCGCCCGTGGGACAGGTACGCCTGCAAAAATTCAAGAGGAGTTCTTATGAAACTGCAGTGATTTGATAACTGAATGGAGGAGCACTCATGAGAATCACCGATGTTCAGGCCATTATCCTCAGCTTGCCGGTGATCAGCACGGCTGCTGATGGGACGCAAGATGACCTCATCATCCGCGTCGAAACCGACGAGGGGATCGTTGGTTATGGTGAGGTAGACAGTTCCCCTTACGTCGGTAAGGCTGCCGTGGAGGCTCGGATGTCGCACGGAACGTGCTATGGGTTGCGGGACGTCGTCGTAGGGATGGACCCCTTCGACCATGAACAGATCTGGCAATCGATGTGGGCGAAGACCTATTACTACGGCAGGACAGGTCCCGCCATGCACGTCATGAGCGGGATTGATATGGCACTATGGGATATCATGGGCAAAACCACAGGTCTTCCGGTTCACAAGTTGCTGGGCGGTAGCTACGTCAGCAAGGTCCGGCCGTATGCAAGTGCTCTCATGCCGGAGACTCCGGATGAAGTGACGCGTCTGGTCAATCGCCACGTCAAACAAGGGTTCACAGCCATCAAGCTAGGCTGGGGGCCTTTAGGGTATGACGCACGGAGGGACATTGAGCTGGTTCGAGCGGCGCGTCAGGCCGCAGGAGACCAGGTTGAGCTGATGATCGATATTGGCAAACGCTACCGGCTCAAAACCGCTCTCTTCGTAGCACGTGCACTCGAGCAACTTGACGTCTACTGGCTGGAGGAACCCTTCCCTGCAGAAGACCTCGAAGGGTACCGAAGGCTCTCGAGCGCCGTTTCCATCCGAATTGCAGCGGGAGAAGAGGAAAGCGGTCATCAGGCCTTCGCCCGGCTTATTAACGAGGGGGGAATCGATGTCGTGCAACCGGATATCTCCCGATGTGGTGGACTGACGGAGGCCAAGCGAATCGCCGGTCTGGCCGCAGACGCCAACATTTTGTGTGTGCCGCACGCTTTTAAGACAGGCCTCCTGGTCGCGGCTAGCCTTCATCTTATTGCAGCTATTCCTCATGCACCTTTTCTTGAATTCTCCGTAACAGAATCCGACCTCCGCAGAAATTTGCTAGCCAATCCCTTCGTTCTCGAAGATGGATATATCAGCGTTCCTCGACTGCCCGGGCTTGGGGTGGAGCTTAACCCGGAGACGGTTCGGAAGTTCAGCGTCTCAGCCTAGGTCGGATTTCTCACCACCGGGGCACAAGGGAACCCAAGAGCCCGTCCTGGAAGGAATTGCGAGGGATCTTGCCTTGGGTTCCACTACCACCCTGAAAGATATAGACAAAAGCGGGGATTCTGATAGACCTTGACGAATCTGCATCATCGGGCCTGCCTTGGTGTCCTGGTGTCTTTGTGGTGAGGATTGTGCGTTAGAGCTTCCTCGAGAACTCGGCAATTTTGCGGTGTTAAGATTCTCTGTAACCGGAAATTGGACTCTGGCGTATCTTTGTTATTGTGAATAGCAATAACAAGTTCTTCTCACTGACGGCCTGCGGCTATCAGGTAACGATATTTAGATTCAATCGGATGCCTGGAGATGGCGGGATTGACCTTCATCGGGGTTGCGAGGCATGCCAATAAAACGAGTGCTGGATGGACTCCCGGGAGCCCTAATTTTCCCCCTTTTTCTTTCCTTTCCAGCCTTCTCCCAGGAAGGGCTGTTTATTCGGGGAAATGTGAAGGACGCTCAGGGCAAATCTCTACAGGGGGTAGTAGTCCGGGCTTCGTCGATAGGAGGAAATACCCGGCTTCAAGGGAACACCGACAAATCCGGAGACTTCGCCATTGGTCCCCTCCCAGAGGGGCATTATCGCATCGTGGTCTGGCTCCAGGGCTTTCAACCCAATAACCAGGAAGTTTCTTTGGAAAATCAAACTGGCCGGTTGGAGATTGTTATGCAACCGAGGACCGGAAGTCCAGGAAACGGGACCGGCCAGACAGCGGGACGCTCAGGGCAGAACCCTGCCTCGTCCCGTAGTCGCGGCTTTCAATCGCTGACCCTGCAAGCCCCGGAAAGCCTCGATGCTTCTCGTGATACCCAATCTGTGACCCCTACCCAGCAAAGTGAGACTGGTGGAAACCTGGCTGATACCGGCGGAGAGGCTCGCAGTTCAGATCCTCTCTTGATCCAGGGGTCCACTAATTCCGACCTTCGGGGAAACTTCCCTGGAGGAGATTTAACTGACGACCAACGACAGGAAATGCGTGACCGTTTTCGGCAACAAATGGCAAATGGACAATTTGGCGGGGGGTCCGGTGGGGGAAATCCAGGAGGAGGTGGTTTTGGACAAGGACCCGGTATGGGAGGTTTCGGGGGAGGTGGCTTTGGTGGAGGAGGCTTCGGCGGCCGTGGCGGGGGTCGTGGTGGTCAGGGTTTCGGAGCCAACCGGATCCGAGGGAGCTTCTTCGACACGTACCGCAATTCGGTCCTGGATGCCCGGCCGTACTCCTTCTCCGGGCTCGAGCAACAGAAATTCTCATATATTCAAAACAATTTCGGGGCCTTTATTGGCGGACCGCTCTCTATTCCAAAGGTCTACCACGGGGCCGATCGGACTTCCTTCTTTGTGGGATATAACGGCTCGCGGCAGAAGAACCCTTCCGACACTACCGTGACAGTTCCGACTTTGGCGGAAAGGGAGGGAGATTTTTCTCACACTTTCACTCAAGTTGGGGCTGACACGGTTCCCGTGTCTATTTTCGATCCAACGATGCAAGGGAATGGCGATCGGGAATTCCCCGGCAACCAGATTCCGGCGGATCGGATCAGCCCGATTGCACGAGGACTATTGAATTACGTTCCGCGGCCTAACCTTCCAGGGAGTGTGCTCAATTATCACCTACTGCAAAACTTCGCGAATCGCTCCGATGCATTGACCCTACGTATCAATCATCGCCTGACTTCCCGAGATAATCTGAATTTCGGCTACAACCTGTCTCAGCGGTCAAGCAACAGCGGACAAGCGTTTCCGGACTTTATCACCTCGCTCGAGACTCGAGGGCAAAACTTCAATGCCGGCTGGACCCACAATTTCAGCCATACCTTTGTCAATAATGCTGGATTTCGATTCAATCGACTGCGTACCAACAGCTTGAACTCGTTTGCATATGTCAATGATGTGGAAGGCGATTTGGGAATCACCGGTGTGTCTCCGGCCCCGATCAATTATGGTGTACCCACGATCCGCTTGACCAACTTCGCGGCCCTGCAAGATACAAATCCGATGTTGCGCCGGAATCAGACAAGTCATGCGAACGATGCTGTCACTTATGTAAAGGGGAAACATACCCTGAGAGGCGGAGCCGAATATCGACGAATTGAATTGAATTTTAATACTGATCCCAATGGCCGAGGTACGTACACCTTTAACGGCCTCGCCACAAGCCAGTTCGGACCGCAAGGGAACCCTCTTCCAGGCACCGGATATGATCTGGCGGATTTTCTCCTGGGGTTGCCTCAATCCACTTCAGTCCAATACGGAGAGAGCAGTTACTACTTTCGGGGGAATGTGATGAACCTGTTTTTCCAGGACACCTGGAAGATAGCGGCTGGCTTGACGATGATTTTGGGAATTCGATATGAATACCAATCGCCCTATACCGAAATTCGGGATCACATTTCCAATTTGGATATCGCCCCCAGTTTTACTGGTGCCAGCCTGGTTTTGCCCGGGCAGCAAGGGCCATATAGCGGGCAGTTCCCGCGCTCCTTGGTAGATCCGGACCGGAACAACTTCGCCCCTCGATTTGGCGTTGCCTGGAAGCCTTTCGGACTCCAAAACACGGTGATCCGCAGCGGCTACGGGATTTTTTACAATGCGTCTGTTTACAGCCAGCTATACTCTCAACTGGCCAGCCAGCCCCCCTTTGCTATCAGCAACAATCTCGTAACGCGACCTGACCAGGTTCTAACCATGGCCAATGGATTTCCATCCGATCCGCAAGTCACGGTGTTAAACAATTATGCCATCGACCGGAATTTTAGCGTCGGCTACGTGCAGCAATGGAACCTGGATGTGCAGCAACAATTGCGACACAATCTAGTGGTGACTGTGTCGTACCACGGATCCAAAGGCACTAATCTGGATTTGCTCCGATCGCCCAACCGGCTGCCCCCGGGTTCCCCTTTGGACAACAATTCCGGGGGAATTATCTCCAATGCGCAGGAATTCCTGTATGACACCTCCGGGGCCTCTTCTATTTATCACGCCTTGAACTTGCGAGTGCAACGTCGTTTCACTTCTGGTTTCTCATTGAACGGCAGCTATGTGTTCGGAAAATCCATCGACAACGCCTCCAGCATTGGTGGCGCCCAGGAGACCGTCGCCCTGATCGACACCGACTTGAGGGCCGAACGCGGGCTTTCCTCGTTCGACATCCGGCATCAATTGAATCTCACGGGTGTCTATGAATTCCCGTTTGGCATCCGCAAGCGATATCTCTCCGGGGGAGGATCGATCGCCAAGGTCCTTGGAAATTGGTCTCTTAGCGGTAGCACAGTGGTTCAATCTGGAAGCCCCTACACAGCGCGCATTGCCGGGAATTCCACTGTCTACAGTAATTCCGGCGCCAATCAATCCGAGAGGGCTGACGCAACTGGCCTCCCCGTGGCCCTTCAGAATGATCTTCAGACCATCGACCGCTTCTTCAACACCGACGCTTTTGCAGTGCCTCCCGGAGGGCGTTTCGGAAATGCCGGGCGGGACACGATTACAGGTCCGGGCCGCATGATTATAAACATGACGCTCAGCAAGGTATTTTGGCTTTCCAATGATGGTAGACGGCTGGATTTTCGAGCCCAGGCATCCAATCTTCTCAACACGCCAAATTTCTCGGGGTTGGCAACCGTCGTAGACGCGTCTAACTTCGGGCGCCTGACCAGTGCTGCCTCCATGCGGACTATCAACTTTACTCTGCGACTGAGTTTCTGATATGGGGTCCCGCCAAATAGGTTCTATTCTAAAGACTCTCTCCCACGCTTCCCTCTGGATAGTTGTTCTTGGTTTGGCCTTGGAACCTCAGGCCCAGACTCCCGTGCCGGCACAGAACTCGGACAGCATTTACACTCTCAAGGTATACCATGAGCTGGTACTGGTGGACGTTACGGTTACCGACAAAAAGGGGAAACCCATCAGGGACCTGCATAAGGAAGATTTCACGGTATTCGAAGATAACGCCCTCCAGAAAATCAGTACCTTTGACTTTGAAGACCTTTCCACCGCCGTTGCGGAAGCTCCGCCCTCTGCACCCACCAGCTCCCCGTCGGTCATTGATCTTTCTAAGACCCCTTTGTCTGAACTTCCTCCTACTGTACTGCAGGACCGAAGATTGATGATTTTGTTCGTGGATCAGAGCTCCATGCCCATCGAAGACCTCATTCAGGCTCAAAGAACGGTCAAGAACTTTATTGAAAAGCATCTCACCCCCGCGGATCTGGTAGCCGTCGTCAGCAATACCTCCACACTAAAGGTATTGCAGGATTTCACCAACGATCGGGAGACCCTGGAGATGGCGGTCTCGCGACTCCACCTTGGAGATGCTGCCGGCCTGGCGGAACTGGGAACCACAGATCCGGACACTTCCGGCACCAGTTATGAGGATACCTCGGATGCCTTCACTGCTGACGAGACGCAATACAACATTTTCAACACCGACCGCAAGCTTTCGGCGATTGAGTCCGTAGGAAAAATGTTAGGCAATATACCTGGCAAGAAATTTCTGATCCATTTTTCCAGTGGCATATCAACCACAGGAGTGGAGAATCAGTCGCAGTTGCGGTCCACCATCAACACGCTCAATCAGAATAATACCTCGCTGTACAGTGTAGACGTGCGCGGTTTGGTTGCCCTCGTTCCGGGTGGAGATGCTACCACGGGGAGCGCAGCGGGAACCGCCAATTACAACGGCAAAGCCTTCCGTGATCAGTCTGCATCTCTGGCGAATTCCCAGGAAACTCTGGTTGCGCTAGCTCATGATACAGGCGGGAAGGCCTTGCTCGACAACAACAATCTGGGGCGGGTCTTCGACCTGGTCAAAGAAGATTCTGACAGTTACTACATCCTGGGATACTCGTCGACGAATACCCGACGGGATGGAAAATTCCGCCAAATCAAGGTTCAGGTCAACATTTTTGGTGTATGATTGAGGTATCGGTAAGGTTACTTTGCTCCTAAGGTTTTTCGACAATTCACCTAGGCTGATAAGGAACGGTAGTTGGAAGAAGCCGCTTCC
>DATKMG010000044.1:0-7339 GCA_035541995.1 Terriglobia bacterium | reverse complement strand
GATACTCATGTACCCGACGCCCCGCTTACTTCCAGCCCCTTTTTCACAGTCACTCTTGCTCCCTGAACCAACCGCAGTTGGCCGTCGGTAACCACTACCTCACCTGGATTCAATCCGCGTTCAATGATGATTTCACCTTGAACGGTACTCCCAATCCCCACGGGTCTAATTTCCACCGTGGAATCGGGCTTTATCACGAAGACATATTGGCCTGATTGTCCAGTTTGGATCGCGCGAGAAGGAACCACCAAGGCGTTGGGGCGAGTGCTCAAGATCAAAACCACATTCACAAATTGTCCAGGCCAGAGGCGCTTGTGCTCATTGTCAAATGTCCCTTTTAACCGGATGGTTCCGGTCGCCGTGTCGACCGTATTATCCACAAAGGTCAGGCGGCCACGTTCCGGAACTTCTTCATCTTTGGGGACAACCACTCTGACCTCCAGGGTTCGTACCGCCATGGCTCGCTTGATTTCAGGCAGACTCTGCTCGGGAACTGTAAATGTCACATAGATGGGCTGAACTTGGTTGATGGTCACTAGTGCTAAGTCATTAGCCTTGACAACATTGCCTTGGTGAACGATCAGATTGCCCGTGCGCCCGTCCATGGGTGAATTGATGGAACAATAGGCAAGCTGAAGCGCTGCGTTTTCTCGGGCCGCCTTATCAGCCTGGATGGCGGCATTCGCGTTATCTATGGCAGCTCGGTCGGCGCGCAGAGTTGCTTCCAACGCATCGGCCGAGGTGTGAAACTGGTCAGATAGCTCCCTGGCAACCACTCCTTCTGCGTACAGATCAGCGTATCTGTGGGCCTGAACCTCTGCGTTTTTCGACTGTGCCTGGTCTCTGGCCAAATTGGCTTCATATTGTCTTAGCAGGGCAGTGTCTTTGGCGAGGTTGGCCTCCACTTGTTTAAGCACCGCTTCAAACGGTCGCGGATCAATGGTGAAAAGTGGGTCTTTCTGACGGACGTCCTGGCCTTCTTTGAAATGGACCTGTGTCAGCTCCCCACCAACTAACGCTCTAACCGATACAGTGGAATAAGCCTCCACATTTCCAATTGCCGTAATCTCCACTGGAACTGTCTTACTTACAACGCTGGCAGCCAGCACCGGAATCACTGGCTGTCGGCCCGATACGTTTGCTCGGTCCCGAGAACAAGAAACTGTTAGAACGAGAAAAGAGAGTAAGAACCCTAGTCGTTGCATAAAGTGGATCGGAGAGTAATGGCAGCACCTGTGGTGGCCTGCCTGAGGAAAATAGAGATTCATAGCCGACCTCTCCAACAATAACGGCTCGATGCTATCACGGTGGTTTGAGTAAGGCAAAGCGCGAGATTACCAATTTGATAAGTGTTTCGCTCCAGGTTGACGAGGGGGGAGGATCGTCCGGTTAGCACGATACCTCGGTTTCACCTGGTTGCAACTAGATGCGCACTCCCGACAAGAACTGACTCTAAAGGTGATATAATCCCTCCAGTCAGTTTGGGCGCTGGGAGAATTCGGGAGTAGGAAGGACCGCACTCATCAGTTCAGGGACGGCTTGATGGCCACCATCAAGGAAATCGCCGACCGTGCCAGGGTTTCGATAGGCACTGTTTCTAATGTAATTAACGGAACGGCTGTGGTCAGCCTGAGGCGCCGGGAGCGCGTGTTGGCAGCGATTCGGGAACTGGACTATCATCCCAATCAGGTTGCCCGCAGCTTGAAGCTCCGAACCACCCGAATGCTAGGCATGGTCATTTCTGACATTACCAACCCTTTCTTTCCCCAATTGGTGCGGGGTGCTGAGGACGTAGCTGTCAAGCGCAACTACTTACTGATCACATTCAATACCGACGATAACCTGGAGAGGGAGAAGTACGTGTTATCCGTGCTGCGACAACGTCGGGTCGATGGTGTCCTGCTTGTGGTTGCGCCAAATGCTGGCAATGACGGTCATATCCGGGACATCTTAAAATCCGGAGTCCCTACCGTGTGCCTAGACCGTTTGCCTGCTGGAATCGAAGTCGATTCTGTTTCCGTGGATAATGTTGGAGGGGCCAGGACATGTGTCAAGCACCTGATCGCCATGGGGCATCGGAATATCGCTATTCTGACAGGGCCGGTGAGCCTTCAGACGGCGGTCGAACGATTGCAGGGCTATAAAGAAGCTCTTCTCGAGGCAGGCCTTCCCGTCAACCCTGGATTGATCCGCGAGGGAGACTTCCGGGCTGAGAGTGGTTACCGCTTAGGTCGTGAATTACTCGCCGGAGCTGGACGGCCCACAGCCGTGTTTGTAGGGAATAACATGATGTCTTTGGGACTTTTGCGTGCAGTCCACGAATTAGGTCTGTACTGCCCGGAGGATATTGCAATCGCAATTTTCGACGATTTTCCTTTCGCGGACGCGTTCCGTCCTCGTCTGACGGCCGTCGCTCAGCCGGCATACTCCATCGGGTATCGGGGGGCCGAACTGCTGATCGAGCGAATCGAAAAGAAACGCCTCGACAGTTCGCCTGTCCGAATCCGTCTCTCCACCGACTTGATGATCCGCGAATCCTCTGCGGGATACCGGTTTCCGGTTCCAAATTAGCAAGAAAAGCCGCGTATACGAACACTGCATCGGGTCACCAGGAAATGAATAAGACTTCAGACTTGTAATGGCCCTGCATTCGGTCGCATTTCATATTGGAAGAACACCAATGACCACTGATCAAGTAGAGAAGGCATTAGACCGAATCCGTCCTTACCTCCAGGGAGATGGCGGAGATGTGCATTTATTGGACATTTCCGGTAATTCGATCCGCGTCAAATTGAGCGGGGCTTGCCATGGTTGTCCCGCCTCTATGATGACCTTGCGTTACGGAATCGAACGGATCCTTCGCGAAGAATTCCCAGAACTGGAGAACCTATTCGCGGAGTGTTGAATCGGCCTGCATTGAATTCTAATCTCAAAGTGGCGGAACACCGGGACCGGCGATGTAGGTCACGATTTGCTGACACACCCTACTTAGGATCATCACTTTGCATCCCTCGCACCACAAATCGGGTTATGTCTAGTGCCTCCCCTGCCTGACTGAGGAGTTTGAGAGAGTGCTTGCCGGGGCGGAGGGCCCACATTCGGATCGTCCCGGCGTCACAGAGTTGCGCTCCATCCAATTCCCAGTACATCTGGCCGGACTGAGGCCGAGCTTCGAGAAAGACTCTCTGCTGATCGGGGGGAATGTCAGGATCCCAGGCCAATACCTCTCCGTCAGCGGGCGAGATGATCCGGGCTGGGACTCCGGACAATGCCGCCTGGGAAACGGTGACTTCCTCTCCAGCCGGGTACCATTCTCGGTGGGTTACCCCAAGATCTGGGAAGTCAGTGTTATGGACCTGCAGGGTCTTCGGAGGAAGGGGTGGAAAACTCGGCAACTGACGGTGAAGCCAGTTCATGATATCGACCCACACCGGAGCTGCTCCTGTGATCCCCAAGACATTCCACATGGGCTCTCCGGAAAAGTTGCCCACCCACACTCCGACGGTATAGCGGCTGGAAAACCCGACACACCAATTGTCTCGCATATCTTTGCTGGTACCGGTTTTCACAGCTGTCCAAAAACGGGTAGTCAAGGGGCTTTCCAGGCTGAAGGTCAAACTGCGGCTTTCGCGGTCAGAGAGGATGTCAGCCAGAATAAACGCCGTCTCCGGGCTGAGCACCCTTCGTGAAATGTCCTTGCCTGCTTGTCCAGAGGAGGCGAGAAGGTCAGTCCCATCTTCCTTATCGCCACTCGAGAGTCGGGAATTCGGGGTTGTTCCGCTCATTACGCGAAGAGGCCGCCAAACCCCGCCGTTGGCGAGGGAACGATAACCATTGACCAGATCCCACAAGGTCACATCCACCGCCCCCAGGGCAAGGGAGGGCCCATAGTAATCAGACTCTTTCAGATCTTTAAACCCCAAGAGATCCAGTTGATCCACAAAGGACTTGACACCAACCAGGTTCAAGGTTCTGACGGCCGGAATGTTGAGGGAGGAGGCCAACGCTATTCGCGCTGTCACTAAACCGCGAAACTGCCGGTCGTAGTTCTCGGGCCGGTAGATGCCGTTTA
Organism: Terriglobia bacterium; assembly: GCA_035541995.1. Classification (GTDB taxonomy): domain Bacteria; phylum Acidobacteriota; class Terriglobia; order Versatilivoradales; family Versatilivoraceae; genus DATKMG01. Next base: position 3,267 of record DATKMG010000044.1, on the reverse strand, counting down.
ACAGACTCATTTCCAGCGGAGTGTCCTGAAGCAAAGAGGAAGCTGTCAGCAGACGCTTATCAAAAACCAGTCCGTACAGAAAAGGTTTCAGGATCGAACCTGCCTGGCGCGGGGCCTGAATGCCGTCCACTTGTGAAGCCCTGGAAAGGTCTCCCGCACTTCCCACATACGCCAGAACTTCCCCAGTCGGGTTGTCGACAACCAACACAGCGCCGTCATTAACGTTTCGAGAATGGACCTCCATAAGATGTTGGCGAAGAGTCTCAAAGGCAAATCGTTGGAGTTCCGCATCTAATGTGCAAGAGACTAGTCGGTGTGAGTCGTTGTTTTTTGGCCCTCGTTTCAACAGTTGTCTGGCCAGATGGGGAGCCCAGGCCACTTCCAGCGGAATTCGATAAGGGCGCAGCAGGATCTCACTTACCTTGTCCTCAACTGCGCGTGGGGCAAACGCCCAATTCAGACTTCCTGCCAGTTTGACTCCACGATTGGAAACCTCTCTCGGTGGTGCATTGGGGGCACGGATGAGGGAAGCCAGGATCACGGATTCCAGCGGAGTCAGTCCATGCGGCCGTTTATTGAAGAGACCAATGGAGGCCGCAGTGAGACCTTGGAGCTCTCCACGAAACGTTACCAGGTTCAAATAGGATTCGAGAATCTCCGTTTTGGACCACATTTTCTCCATTTCCATCGCTGTCCTGATCTGCAGTATCTTCTGCAGTAGGGTCCGTCGCACCAAACGCGGTTCGAGTTGCGGGTCGAGCTGAGAGGACAGCTGCATGCTGATCGTGCTGGCTCCGCGCCAGTTTTCCTTCCGCAAGCCCTTGAGTCCAACAGTGCTCAATGCCCGCCAATCGACCCCATGATGCTGATAGAATCGCCGGTCCTCCGACTGGATGACAGCAGTTATCAAGGCTGGGGAAATTTCTTCCAGCGGCGTCCAATCCATTCGCCTTCCATGGGGATTGATGCGGAATCGGTGCAGGAGTTCTCCGTGCCGGTCCAGGAGAAGTGCATCTGACTGCCGGTACCGCTCCCGGACTAAGGTGAAGGATGGGATCGGCCTGGGCTTAAGACATCTCCAGACCGAAATGCCGGCAAAGGAAAAGATTAACAGGCAGACCAATCCTGCTGTAACTAACCTGCGCGACCTACGCTCATTTTCGGTCATTTTGAAGTGTCCTTGATAACGACCGATTCATTGGGCAATTCACCCAGCATCTCTGGGGCGTAAAGCGCCTCGACGCGTGTCGGTGGGAGATTAAATTGTCCCGGGTTATTCAGACGTAGCGTGTATTCCAATGTCCAGCTTCCCTTAGGAACAAACTCATAGTAGGCTCGGAATGCCTCCTGGGAGCGTTCCTCAAACGCCGGCCAGGCCCAACCTTCCCGTTTTTCGTTCTGTGTGGCCAATTGAGAGTCGTGCCCCAAACCGGTACCGAGAATAGAGGCGCCACCGGGAATTGGATCACTTACAACTACCCAGGTCATGTCCGACTGAGCTTCCAGCTCCAACCGAACTCGAAGTAAATCCCCACGTGTCCAACTCCCTTTTTCTTTCTGCTCGACGGGAACGATAGCTTTCTTAATCTGGTAGCCACTGCTGAATGGCTGTGTCAAGGGGATTGCTGCCAGACTGGCTACAGTAGCCCAGGGACGGCCTTCGCCCGCGTGGATTAGTGCCATGCGGGCAGTCGCATCGGGCCATGGGAACGGCAGAAGCTTTCCCTGGGGATCGGCGGACCAATCCAGAGTCTGCGTCCGTTCCAGCAAGGAAACACTGCTGCGGCCGCTGACCGGTTCTGTTTCGAACGCTCTGGAGAATTTCCCGACCGCCAACACCCCCCATGCATTCGCCGGCGTCGTAGACCAGTGACCCTGTATCTGGCGCCCCAACGAACCACGGAGCAGTCGAGGCAGGTCGTCATGCCATAAGGGCGCATCAAGAGTTGAAAGGATCAGCCGGTTTGCATTCGTATCGGCCGACAGCATTAGCCACCACCAGTAATCAGTTTTCTCAGTCGAGAACCCCAAAGTGGTGCCCTGGAAATTGAGGCGAGAGCGCAGGATCTGGTCCGCTTCGCTCAGACGCCTGTCGCGGTCCTGGTATTCGACCCTCTGGAGGATATTCCGCCAGTCGATCACCGCAGAAGTGGGCCAGAGGTTGGGCTCGATCGTTATCGACCCCAGGATATCTGTGACCGGAATTCCTTTGCGGGATAGTGCTTCTAAGGCCATGAGCTTGCGGACTGTCAAGTCAACAGTCGGCAACGAAGAAGCCCGGTTGATTTTCCCTTCCGCAAACCCGCGCAATGCCGATTTCATTCTCTCCAATAAAGGATCCGGCAATGACCACTCGACCTCATCGGCAATGCTGATCAGATAGGCCGTCAACACTTCACTCCCGTAAAAGCATGTCGGAAAATACTTGACCAGCCCGTCAGAGTCCAGGTAGGCCGGCAATCGTTGGACAATGCGCTGCCAGCGCTTTTGATCGTTGAGCGCCACCACCCGGGAAATCTCCTGTTCCAGGCACCCGTAAGGATAAGCCTTCATATACTCGGTGACGCCGGCTAGACCGCTCACCAGCGAAGGCGAGAGCTGCACACGGATGCCTCCGCGACTGGGCTGTGCCTCCTGGGGTCGTGCCACATCAAGCGTTTGTTCCTTGTCGAGTTGAAACAGAGTGGCCTGCCAGGTCCGAACTGGGACTGTCGGGACGACTTTCTGCTGAACCTTGAGGCGATCTTCAATGCCGCCGGTCGTTTTGGCCGTAAGTCGGTACTCTAGGGTCTCCACCCCGGTTGGAACCTTGATCTCCCATCTGATGGCGCGAGATTCTCCACCCGGGAGGTCAGTTTTCGAGGCCGGTAAGGTTCCAGAGAAGCCATCAACTCTCAGTTGTGTTTCAACAACCATGGACTTATCGGTGGTGTTACGCATGGTAAATTCCGCTTGCAGGCGGTCACCCTGACGAACCAAAGGTGGAAGACCTGCAAAAAGGATTAGGTCCTGGGTGGAATGAACAACCGTCGAACCTGTCCCGAATTGATCCGGCCCTGCGGTTGCTATGGCGACAATTCGAAAGCTGGTGAGCGAATCATTCAGCGGTATCTCAAGACGGGCATCTCCATCGTCATCCAGGAGTACGCGCCCTTTCCATAGAAGAAGAGTATCGAACAGCTCCCTCGTGACCTGCTTGCCGCCTCCACCGCCAATCGGCAAAGCTTTCAAACCAAAATGGCGCTTTCCGATCACCTGAGTTTCTGC
>DATKMG010000043.1:0-8168 GCA_035541995.1 Terriglobia bacterium | reverse complement strand
GTTGATGGGGATGGAGAATCCGATACCCCGCCCTTTAGTGCTGATTGCGGAATTAATTGCCACTACCTGGCCTCGAGCATTAAACAACGGTCCGCCACTGCTACCGTAATTGATTGACGCGTCAGTCTGAATATATCGTTCGAAGGGATTGTCATCAATCCTTCGGTCTTTGGCGCTGACCACTCCGACCGTGACCGTGTGGTCATAGTTGAATGGGTTGCCAACAGCCATGACCCAGTCCCCAACCCGCACTTGATCGGAATCGCCGAGCTGAACGGGGACCAGTGCTTCTCTGACGTTGACCTTTAGTAAAGCCACATCCGTATCGGGATCGGCGCCAAGGAGTCTTGCGGCATATTCTTTGCCGTTGTTCAGTCGTACTGCGATATGGTGTGAATCGTCAATCACATGCCCGTTCGTGACGACGACACCCCGTCGGTCAAGAATGAATCCTGACCCATAACCCAGGCTCCGCCTCCTTCCGTTTTCTTCGGGGCGCCTGGGAAACAAGCCTTCAAATCCATCATGAGGTTGACCTGCATCAGCAATACGAGTTGAAACGACACTGACTACAGAAGGCGTGACTCGGTCCGCAATGTCGGCAAACGACACCTGTTGGACACTTCCCCGATACGAGTCTGAGAAGGGCAGAACCCTGCGGAGGAACGAATCTTTATAGCTTCCGAGGACAAATCCCGCCCATACCGAACCAACAATCAAAATTACCAGCTTGTAATATTTCCGAAGCATTGGTTCTTTTTTGCACCTTGCAGCCAACAACCAGAATTCCGTTACATTTATCTTATATCGAATAAGATGTGAATACTCATTACATTATGGGTCTGAGCCTGACGAGTCCTACTGACTGGGCAAATGAAATTCATTTGTTACTTGGAGTCACTGTCCCCAAAATTCTGCATATCTGAGGGCTCAGCGACTTGTCATTCTGTATTCCTTGAGCTTTCTTTGCAATGTCCGCAATCCAATTCCCAAGAGCTGAGAGGCTTTCACCCGATCACCGCTGGTTTTTTCCAAGGCCTGCAGAATGGCTTGCTTCTCCACATCAGCCATGGCGAGACTCTCAAAGCGCGGCTGGGTTTCGCTGGATGCCGCCGGTGCCCCAATCTCAAGGGGCAAGTCTGACAATTCGATAATTTCCTTCTTGGAAAAAACGACCAGGTTCTCGATGACATTCCTGAGCTCACGAACATTTCCAGGCCAAGCGTAACGGGTGAGGGCCTCCATGGCAGCTGAACTCACCTTTTCGACCGTCTTGTGGTGCTCCTGTGCGAAACGCTCGATGAAAGTCCACACCAGTAGAGGGATATCTGCGGTCCGCTCGCGAAGCGGGGGCACTTGCAGAGTTACAACCTTAAGCCGATAGTAAAGGTCCTTGCGGAATCTCTCGCGTTCCACTGCGGAAGTTAGATCCTGATTGGTTGCAGCAATCAACCGGACGTCAAGGCGTATCGTAGCATTGCCACTTACTCTCATGATCTCCCGTGTTTCCAGGAAGCGCAGGAGCCTGACTTGCATGTCGAGGGGCATCTCTCCGATTTCGTCCAGGAACAAGGTACCTCCGTCTGCGAGTTCCAGTTTTCCCAAACGCCTTTCAGTGGCACCTGTGAAGGCGCCTTTCTCGTATCCGAAAAGTTCACTTTCCAACAAAGAGGGACTAATAGCCCCGCAATTTAAAGGAAGGAACGCTCTATCCCGTCGCGGACTGTTTTGATGAATGGTCTGAGCAATCAAATCCTTGCCTGTGCCGCTCTCGCCCAAGAGCAAGACTGTTGAACGTGTTGGTGCGACGTCCGAAATTTGATCGAGCAGCTTCAGCATGACCGGAGCATTGGTCACGAGCGCGTGACTCCCATAACGGCGGTCCAACTGGCGTCGCAAATATCGCAGTTCATTTTGATGGGCTCGCTTATCCAGAATTTGGCGCACACGATCCCTCAATTCGAACAGGTCGAGAGGTTTTAAGACGTAGTCGTCTGCACCCATCTTCATGGCGTCCACGGCCGACTCAACAGTCCCATGGCCGGTTACGATCAGGAACCCTGCTTCAGGATTAACTTCTCTTAGCGCCTTCAAGAGAGCTATCCCGTCAACTCTAGGCATTTTCAGGTCAGACACCACCAGATCAACATCCTTCAGAGACTCGAGTTTCAGGAGAGCAGCTTCCCCGTCCGGAAAGCTGATTACCTCGTATCCCACTCTTCTTAGCGCGCGGGAGATGGCTGCCAGACTCTCACTCTCATCATCGACCACGGCAATTTGAGACAGGCGTTCCATGCTCTTCTACTCTTCTTCCTGAAGTTCCTGACTTTCGCGCTCGAGTATTTTGTCTATGACTTTTGACTTTTTAGACTGAATGGGTCTACCGGGAACACTCCTGAGCACAGCCCGGCTCAACCGCTTCACTTCCTTTACGGCACTATACTTCTTCTTCTTGTTCATGGCTTCCTCCGGTTACCCATTATGATACGACAATTCCCGATGGAGGGAACAAAGGTATCTGCGAAATCCGAATTCTCCTTCTACACACGGATTATCGAGACTGAAGGAACATGGCTCGCTTGAGAATTCAGAAAAACATCGAGAACAGGCAATTAGAACCCGCGTGCACCCACGTCGTGTGCAAACGAGGTACCTCTATGATATGATCCGTTGCACTCTGAGGGTGCTAAAGGGCCTATCCTGCAAGCGCCAGAGTGAATCTGTGGCCATCGCCCGGATATCTTGGAGGCTTTAACAAGAGAATGGCTCAATCATCCGAATCCGTCGGAAAGCTGAAAACGGCCCTAAGGTTGAAATCCCTGGAAATCGAGATTCTCCATAAGATTAGCCAGGCCATTAGCTCCAACTTAAACCTCGAAGAGGTCTTGCGGCATATTATCGACTTGGTAAATCAGGTCACCCGGGGGGATTCCTGCTTGCTCTACCTGCTGGACAAGGCCAACGAAGAATTGATCCTCAGGGCTTCTAAGAATCCCCATCCCAAGATCATTGGCCGTATCAAGGTGAAAGTCGGTGAAGGCATTACCGGCTGGGTGGCCCGGGAAAGACAGCCGGTTGCAATCCACAAAGCAGCGTACAATGATCCTCGCTTCAAGCTCTTCCACAACTTGCCAGAGGATCGTTACCAGGCCTTTTTGTCGGCACCCGTGATTACTAACAACGAAGTGATTGGAGTAATCAACGTCCAGCATCGCCGCCTCCATCGCCATACCCTGGGCGAGATCGCTCTCCTTACGACCATTGCCAGTCAGGTCGGTGGTGCCATTGAGAATGCCCGCCTTTACGAAGAAACGAAGCGAAAAGCCATGCAACTGGAGACAATCTCCAACGTCAGCAAGACAATTACGTCACATCACTATCTGGATGATATGCTGAACCTGATCGTTCGCATGGTTGCCGAAGCCATGACCTCTCCCGTTTGTTCTATCATGTTAGTAGACGAGAGGACCGACGAATTGGTCATCAAGGCTTCTGAAAGCCGGAGTGAAGATTACAAGACGAAGCCTAACATCAAGGTCAAGAAGAGCCTGCTTGGAACCGTGGTTCTCAACCGAAAACCCCTCATCATCCGAGACGTGACTCAGGCAGAAGGTTACATGCACCCGGAATTGGCTAAGCGGGAAGGGCTCTGTTCGCTGATCTCCCTGCCTATGATGATTAAAGACAAAGTCATCGGTGTCTTCAATCTCTACACGTCCAAGGAAAGGGTATTCTCCCATGAAGAGGTGCAACTACTGTCTACGGTGGCCAACCAGGCGGCAGTAGCTGTTGAGAATACCAAATTGATGAGCGTGACCATGGCCATGCAGGAACAGCTCGAGACCCGCAAGCTCGTCGAGCGAGCTAAAGGCATCTTGATTCGGAGCGAGGGGATCGGGGAGGCAGAAGCCTATCGTCGGATTCAAATTAAGAGCATGAACTTGCGCAAGTCGATGCGTGAGATTTCGGAAGCCATAATCCTGGCCGCAGAGATGAAGGAAGAGTAATCCATTTCGGAAGCTCGGGTCAGTTACCTTGCAGGAGGCAGTGCAATTAAAGGTGAGACCAACGCCCATAAGCCCTCGTTCATTTCTGCGTTGTGGGAGTAGGGGCGCATCAGGCGACTGCAGGGGAGACACTCCTGTCCCGCCAAGCACCTGCTGGGGTTAGGGATCATCGGCCACTTTCTAGCTTTTGACTTCCCCCGCAGGGGCAGGGCCATGACATCAAACTTGGCTCACCAATGGATGGAAGTCCCTTTCTTAGGAGTTCTTGATGATCATTTCAATGAGTCCCCAGGCCACAAAGGAACAGATCGAACATGTCTGCGAGAAGATCAGGAGTTTTGGCTACATCGCCCACCCGATTTATGGAGAAGAAAGAGTCGTTATCGGAGCTGTAGGCGACGGTCGAGAGAAGGACCGAGTCATTTCTGTTATGGAATCGGTTCCGGGTGTGGAATCGGTCATCCCAATCCTTCAACCCTTCAAGCTGGTGGGCAGGGAGCTCAAGAAGGAAGACACGATCATCAAAATGGACGGATTCACCATTGGCGCAGACCAGTTTGTGGTGATGGCTGGGCCATGTTCAGTCGAAACTCGTGAGCAACTGCTGGAAACGGCCCAGCGAGTAAAGGCTGCTGGGGCAAAGATCCTCAGAGGCGGCGCTTTCAAGCCCCGAACTTCACCCTATGATTTCCAAGGCTTGGAAGAGGAAGGTTTGAAATTACTGGCGGAAGCAAGAGAAAAGACCGGTTTGAAAATAATCACCGAGATCATCAGCCCCGAGAACATTGACCTGGTCAGTGAATATACTGACATTTTCCAGGTGGGCGCACGCAACATGCAGAATTTCGCCTTGCTCAAACGCCTGGGTAAAGTGACGAAGCCGGTGATGTTGAAGCGAGGCATGATGTCAACCTTAAAAGAGTGTCTCATGTCGGCAGAGTATATTGTGTCCCAAGGCAATGCCAATGTGATCCTTTGTGAAAGGGGCATCCGCACCTTCGAAACCTATACCCGCAATACACTGGATATTTCTGCGGTTCCCGCTTTGAAACAGCTATCACATTTGCCAGTTATTGTTGACCCAAGCCATGGCACTGGAAAGCGAAGTCTGATTACTCCGGTAGCCAAGGCAGCCGTGGCTGTGGGCTCGGATGGATTGATGGTCGAGGTCCACCCTAATCCGGAAGAAGCCTTTTCCGATGGCCAGCAGTCTCTGCTGCCGGAAGAGTTCGAAGAAATGATGCGGGAGGTGAAAAAGTACCTGGTCGTTGAGGGAAAACGACTTTAGAAGATGATCTTGGCCCAGCCACTGAGGCGAATCCAGGCCATTGGCTTGGATCCGAACAAACTATTTATCCAATTTGCCCCTTGATGAGGTCTTGTGCTTTGGGTTCGTCCTTCCGATTTACCAGGACCTTAAGTCCCACAGGGGCTGCGTTCTTCGCGGTCCCCATGGATTCAACTACGCAAAGGACCCCATGCCGCTGTAACAGGTCCTTGACCTTTCTGGCCTCTTCGGCGCTGCTGGCGGTTTGAATCTGTACCAGATTGTCTTCCGAGGAATCATCTTCGCTGGGTTCCTGCAATTCCTCCAACAGATCCACTAAACACTCGGGACATCGACGAATCCCACCCCGAAATTCAGCGCCACATTCTGGGCAATACGCCATGCGTCCTCCGGCAACGAGAATCCTCAATTGTGATTTCCCTTATCGAAATGGAGCCCTCCATTCTGTATGGTTATTTTCTACAGCTCCTTGAATTTTGCAACTTCTTTTGTAAGGTTCATTTTGGACCCATAGCGACCGGCCGGGACCTTCGAATACTAATCAATTGGGCTACGACACTCACTGCTATTTCTTCCGGCAGGATCGCTTGAATGTCAATACCCATGGGGGAGAACACCCGGGAAAGCTGGGCCTCTGTGACCCCCTCCTCCTTCAGGTTTTGAAAGATGGCTTTCCTCTTAAACTGACTGCCAATCATACCGATGTACCGTGCTTGGGTTCGCACAGCCCAGCGTAATACATTCTGGTCTTCCAGATGCCCGCGAGTCGCAATGATTAAGTAAGAAAATTCATTGGGTTTGACCTTATCAAAGGCCTCTTCAAACGTGTTGGAGTAAATTTCTACTGCCTCTGGGAATCGCTCGGCATTGGCAAATTGAACACGATTGTCAATGATGACTGTGTTGAATCCGGCCAGGGTAGCAATCTTAGACATTGACTTCGAAATGTGTCCGGCCCCGAAAATGTAAGCGGTTGGAGTTGCCAGAATCGGCTCTATAAAGATCTCCACTTTACCCCCGCAGATGAGTCCTGTCTCCAGGTTTGAAGAATCGGTCAAGTCAAAAAGGAGCCGGCGTGGACGCTCTTCAAACATGACCTGCCGTGCGGCTTTCCAAACGTCGTTTTCTACACATCCTCCCCCCACGGTTCCCACCGTTGAGCCGTCTTCGTGCACCAGGATCTTGGCAGTTTCAAAGCTGGGTACCGATCCTCGGACCTGGATAATCGTTGCCAGAGCAGCTCGCTTGCCCTTTCGTCGTAAGTTCGCAATTTCCTCGTAAATATCGACATTTCTCTCCAACGTCGTCAGGTTCCTTTCTCAAGAATTGGACTGGTGAGAACCCCTTCTTCAACCGCCCTTGCACCGACCTGAGTATAAACCAAGTTGTCCTGTTTTAAACCGCTCGTTTCAACTAAGGCTTCGCTATTTTCGAGCCGATAAGAGAATTCGATTGAGGGGTATCAAAGAACTTACATCCTTCCCTTCCCAACGGTCCGCGCAATTAGGGATGGAATACAACCCCCTTGACAGCCGGACATTTTCTTGTATACTGTCGCACTTGTTGTAATGTTTTTAGGGATTTGATGATGAAAGCAGGTCGAAAACCGAGGTTGCTTTATGATCGTCTCAGGGCAGGCTTAGGTTTCGAGGCTTCTTCAAATTTCAAGAACATGTACGACAGATTTTTGATGATTTGAAAGGGGTCTCGAAGCGAATGAGTAGTAGAGAGACAGGTAGAGTGAAGTGGTTCAACAACGCCAAAGGCTACGGGTTCATTGAACGGTCCCAGGGCGGCGATGTGTTTGTTCACCACACCGCCATCCAAGCCGATGGTTATCGTACCCTTGAAGAAGGCCAGCAGGTCGAATTCACGGTGGTACAAGGTCCTAAAGGTTTGCAGGCTCAAGAAGTAATCAAAACGCCCCAAGCCTAAGAGTCTATCTCTAAAGTGTCAGGCGGCCCTGAGAATTTCGGTCTCAGGGCCTCTTCTTTTCGCACTGGAGTCATTACCCCCTCCCGCAGCCGCAGGATTCTTTTTGTCCTTTTTGCTCCAATCTACACGAGATGAATTCGAAGAATGTTCAATTAATTCAATCCGTCCCCATCTTGCAAGAGACCATTTGCCAATGTCGTCGCTGTCCAAGGCTGGTTAAGTGGCGCGAGAAAATTGCCTCAACAAAGGTGGCCCGGTTCCAAGACTACGAATACTGGGGAAAGCCCGTTCCGAGTTTTGGAAAAGTGGGCGCACAATTGTTAATTGTGGGGTTGGCTCCCGCCGCCCATGGGGGCAACCGGACTGGCCGTATGTTTACAGGAGATCGGAGTGGCGACTGGCTTTACAGGTCGCTGTATGCCCATGGGTTTGCCAATCAACCGGTAGCAACTGACCGGGGTGACGGTCTGGAACTGATCGACTGCTATGTTACCGCAGTCCTGCATTGCGCTCCTCCCCAAAACAAACCGCTTCCGCAGGAAATTATCAATTGTCGCCCCTATCTGATCCGTGAATTACAGCTGCTGCGCCAAGCCCAGGCGATCATAGCGTTGGGGAAGCTCGCATTCGACCAGGTATGGAGCCTGATCCACGTGGACAGTCCCCCACGCCGGCCCAATTTCCGACACGGTCTGGAAATTCAGCTGGCAACCGGAAAAACGCTGATCGCTTCCTTTCATCCCAGTCAGCAGAATACATTCACCGGGAAACTCACGGCTCCTATGTTCGATTCGATCTTCGATCGAGCTCGCCAACTGGTTCAACCCCATCCTTGACATCATCCTTCCAGGGGTTAAAATGAAATATGGGTAATAGGGATTGCGTCTCGCAGCGCGTTGTTCTCTCCTCAATACCCAGACGGCCAGAATATTCTGGCC
>DATKMG010000042.1:0-8468 GCA_035541995.1 Terriglobia bacterium | reverse complement strand
CTAGCATGTTGGGACAAAGAGCCCCAAACCCGGGCAATCCAGCTGGGCGAAGGACCCTGACGAGGAGTTTCCAGTGGCATTCGTCCCACCGGGTAGATGAACCGATAGCCGCGGCGTGGCAGGGTCTCAATGTAAAGCGGTTCATCAGCCGAATCATCCAGCACCTGGCGCAATCGGTTGATGGCGGCATTCAGGCCATGCTCGAAGTCCACGAAGGTGTCCTTGGGCCAAAGCTGCTGCTGCAGTTCCTCCCGTGTAACCACCCGGCCGGGTTTTTTGAGCAGCATGAGAAGAACTTGAAACGGTTGCTCCTGAAGACGAATCCTGCGTCCGTTCTTCTGCAGCTCGCCGGACTCTGGATTCAGTTCAAAACGGCCGAATTGGATGCGTTGGGAAGAGGCAGGGGCTTCCATGGAATCCCCCTTCATGTATAGACAAGAAACAGGAAAGCGCAGCGAGGAGAGAACAATTCAACCAACGACTGAGGCCATTCTACGCCCATTAATGGGAAACAAGGAATAAATTACTGCAGATGTCTGGCGGCAAGCCGGTGACGGTCCTTTAATGACTTGGGATCTGTGAGAAATTGACTCCCTCAGCAGCGGCTTGACGGGATTCGACAAAAAGGCCGCTCCTAGCGGAGCTAAGCCAATATAAAGCGGATGGCCATCTGCTACAAACAGGACGCTCCTGACGGAGCTAATAAACCTGTCTACTCCGCGGTCTGTCGATACCCATTCCTCTCCTGACAGAGCAAAGACAAACTCCAGGAAGTGTCCGTCTGCAAACAAAAGGGTCCTCTGAAGCTAACAAACCTTCTTACTCCGCTACCTACTTAAGAGCACAGCGCTCATACGCAGTCTGGAGAGCCGGGGAGTTTTTAATCCTGGCTTAGTCAATCCACTAACACGCGGGCTGTCTGTCGCCTTTCGTGTCCACCAACGTTTGGCGCCCGCCTCCACCGAAGCGTCGGCCGATGATCAATTTGATTAGCAGGTGATCTGTGGCTTGGGTGACGCCGACACCTGCACCAAAGTTGAATTCACAGTTTGGCCCCAGATTAATTCAAGTTCCCATATCGTCCAGGGTCCTATTTCCAGCCCAATCCCGATTTGCCATCATGAACCTGCAAAATGGTCAGATGTAGTCTTGGTCTGACGCTCGCCACTAGGTATCTTCGATAACTATATTTTATGACCTGGGACAGGTTCTTTGATTCCCCAAAGGGAACACGCGATGGGTAGTTCCAGGGTTCTCATTTGACGACCCCGATCGGGGCCGAATTTCAATAGCCGTGGGCGGCAGCCCACGGTGGGTTTCAAAGGCGATGACAACCCTGAAGGGGTTGAATGACGAAGGTTAGATTTGAGGCGTCAATGGGGCATTTTCCAGGTTCGAACCCGGTGGGATAAGTCAACTGGCCAGCAAGATGCGGCTCGCCCTATCAAAGCCTTCAGTCCTCAGTCGGCAATAGTAAGGTCCTGGGGCGGATTGCTTCGTGCTCCAGGAAACCATGTGCACACCTCTCTGCATTCGTCCCTGGGCCAGCACGTCGAGCCGTCGACCAGTCGAATCGTACACATCCACCGAAGCAAGTCCGTCCGTGGGCAAGCTGTATTCAACCACAAGCGATGAAGGACTTCCACCGGGTTGGTTCTGGCCAAGAATCCTTAGTGCAGGCGTCTCCCCACCCGACAAGCACGCCGTGACTTTCTCACCAGGATAGTCGTAAGGCTCATTGCAGAGATGGTATTGGGGCTCATTGGGCCTGGCAAGATAAAGGGTCGTTAGCGGAGTTCGGGTCAGCTTGTTGAGTGGAGTGAGTTCAGGTCCGTTGTTCTCCCATACGTAAACCGGGATATTCCGTGGATTGAGAGCCGTCGAAACTCCGCGTTCGCGTGCGATGTGGAAGAGGCCGAAATTGCCGGGTTCATGCCCGCCCAGCCAATGGCCAATAATGTCGACACGGAAAGCATCTTTCCCGAAAATCAGAGCGTTCGTCATGAAAATGTCGGGCCCTCCAGCAATCCCGGGGCCCCCGCTGAATCCATCACCGTTCTGGGCATAAACGCCTTCGATGATGTTCAGCCCCACCACCGACCTTACCAACGAATAATTGTCGAGTGTCCTCTGCACCCACCGCTCCATATAGGGTCCCTTTTCTGTATTCCACCGCGGAATCCCCGCACGTTCATGCTGAGCGTGGAGGTCATCAATATGCTGCTTCCAATCCGCCTGAAAATCTCCGGCAATCTTGTTGACGGGTGGGTAACAGAACTGGATGTAAGGCTGGATATTCGTTCCCTGCAGATTCTTCACGCAAAGAGTCAAACCCATGGTGTGGGCTTTAAACTTCGAGATGTTGATCAGGTAGTTATCAGGGTAATTGAATGGACCAAGATACTTGGTCCGCCTGAACATGACACCATCGGGACATTCTTTTAAGGTCGGAACCTTCGCATCATCGTCGGCAAAGTGAACTCCACTCCGATGGGCCATCTCCGGGTATCCAGTCCCTCGCTGATCAGATCCGAGCCCTTCACGTACGTAGATATTACCCCCAGGAACTCCCAGTTGCTTCAATCCATCGATGACGCCCTCCACGACGTAAGGATCTGTGATGATGGCATAAGTGAGCCCACTGGCCCTGGTCGCTGTCAAGTTCGGCTTGATCGCGAACTTGTGGGTCAGAGGCACGCCGGGAGTATCTCGCAAGGTAAAGATCCGTTCGGCCAGCGCAAAAGATGCACGTCTCTTTGCCTCCGAATCGTTTCTTGACGAGACGTGAGTGTACCGAATGAAAACTGCCTCGGGGTGCGCTTCAATGAAGGGATGCAAACCAAAGTAGGCTGGAGCGACCCCTCCACGCGCCAGCACCGTGATTGCGGGAGCAGTCCACGATGCTGCCCCGTATCCTGCCATCATCCTCAGAAAAGCCCTTCTTTCCACGCTCTACCTCCCCCACGGGGTCCTCGCGGGGAGAACGCACAGACCATCCCCTGAACGATCACCCATATATGGTTTTCGGGCCGAGCTTTGCTATTACTCCAGTAAAATGCAGCACAGCCATACCCGCAATTACTCATTCTATTACCTCGCGTGCAATGACTCAAAGGAGTTTTTGGAGCGGGCTCGATCTGTTGTATATTATATGCTTGAGACCTCAGCCCGGTTCCAGCCTGAAGGTTCAACTCGAAGTTGCAGAATCATCTAATTTCATGAAAAATCCCACTCAATGAACGTGCCAATTGAAAGGATCTAAGGCTGCCCTTACCAAGGGAAGCCAATTGCTGTGACAGTCCAAGCTTGAGACGTAGGAGGATGCGTAACCATGAGGGCAGTTTCCATCTTGATTGAAATCTTAAGTTTGATTCTTTGCGCTGGGTCGATCAGCGGCGCAGCCTTCGGAGAGCAATTTCGTGCGGGTACAGGCAAGCGCGAAATTACCCCCACGGATCCGATATACCTATCGGGGTACGCGTCGCGAACGAAGCCTTCCGAAGGAGTGGAGCAACCCATTTATGCAAGAGCCCTGGTTTTGGGGGATTCGAAAGGGCAAACCAGCGTGCTGGTCTCTGTTGAACTGGTGGGTGTAACCAGAGATTTCTCTGAAACCATTGCCTCCAGGCTCAAAACCAAATGGGGCATAGATCGGGCAAGTTTCCTGATTGTAGCCAGTCACACTCATTGTGGACCGGCTGTACAAGGGAATCTTCCCGGACTGTTGTCATTATCAGAGAAGGACGCTGCAGTGATCAAGCGCCATACGGACAAGATGGCTGAGCAGGTTTTCTCCGCGGTGGAAGACGCCATGGGCAAGCTGGAGCCCGTCCGGCTTTTCATGGGGCATGGTCAGGCAGGTTTCGCAGTCAACCGACGGATCTTCACATCCAACGGCGTGGATTTTGGCGCGAATCCAGAAGGCCCTGTGGACCGGGAAGTTCCGGTACTGCGAGTGGACTCGCTTAAGGGGGAAGTCCGCGCCATTGTTTTTGGTTATGCCTGTCATGCCACAACGCTGGGCGGGGACTTCTACCGGGTGAGTGGTGACTGGCCGGGGACAGCTATGAAGAACCTGGAGGCTGTATATCCCGAAGCCACAGCATTCTTCCTGACAGGTTGCGGTGGAGACGCCAACCCTCAGCCAAGAGGCAAGCTGGCCGATGTTGCCGAACACGGCCTGGAAATGGCCGGTGCGGTGGCCGGCGTACTCAGCCGTCCGATGACGGAAGTCACGGCGCCCTTGAAGACAGCTTTCGATCAAGCGCAGCTGCAACTGGATCCGCCACCCAGCCGTGAGATCTTTGCGGAACGACTGAATAACCAGGATGTCTATGTGCGGCGTCACGCCCAACGAAATCTGGATCGGCTGGATCGCGGCGAGGGTCTTCCTCGCGGCTACAACGCGCCCGTTCAAGTCTGGCGTTTTGACAAGGAGTTAACCCTGGTGGCAATGAGCGGTGAAGTGGTGGTGGATTATGCCTTGCGGCTGAAGCGTGAGTTGGGTCAGGAACGTCTCTGGGTAGCCGGCTACTCCAATGATGTCTTTGCGTACATCCCGTCCAGCCGAATCCTGCTCGAGGGGGGATATGAAGCCGAGGCCTCGATGCTCTATTACGACTTCCCTTCGCGTTGGGCTATGAGCACCGAAGACACTCTCGTCCAAAAGGTCAGGGAACTGGTGGCACAGTTGAGCAATTGACTGGGGTGATCGATAGGAAGAGTTCTTTAGGTGTCTGGCAATCCCCGGGTGTCGCGTCGGCCTTCTGCTGCCGCTCAACCCGGGGCTGCTTTCTCGTGTCCCTTCGGGACACTCCACCTCGTGGCATTGTGTCTGGCCACTCAAACCTGTGAGAAGTCAATTTTCACGGCGCCTTGTTGGAATCCCTTGGTCCGAACAGCCAGATAGATGATCCCCGCAGCGAGCCAGACCCCACCTACCAAATGAGTCCTTAAGGGTAATGCCCACCAGATCAAGGCGCATATCACGAAACCAATGATGGGAGAGATCAGCTCCGTGGCTACCCGCATCAGGGTCTTTTCCTCTCCGAGGGAAAAGAACTCTCTCAACGTTGCCAGGTTGACTCCCATGAATGCCAGAAAGGCGCCAAAGTTGATCAGACGTGCCGTCTCTTCATAGTTCAGGGAAAGCGCTCCCGCCAGAACCAGCGCGCCGATGAGGAGCAAATTCCCTACCGGCTCCGCATGCTTGCGGTCCAACCGGCCGAAGAACCGTCGCGGCAATACACCATCACGGCCCATTCCGTATAGCAATCGTGCTGCGCCAGCCTGACCAGTAATTCCAGATCCCACGCTGGCCAGCACCAGGATACATGCTAGAGCCGCATCTAACCCCGCACCTCCAACTCTCCGTGCCACCGCCAGGATAGCGGTATCCAGAGATGCCATGTCCGCTGAACTTCCCAATCCCGTCTTTCCGAACGTTTGCCATTCGGGCCAGGACAACTGGGCTAGATAGACCTGAGACCCACTCCAGATGCCTGTGATCAGGCAAGTCAGCACAACCGCCAGAAGCATATTCCGCCGGGGATTTTCCACTTCTTCCGAGAGTGTCGTCAACCCGTCGAATCCACCATAGGTCAATGCTGCCAGTGCTGTGCCTGCCCATAAGGCGTCAAAGGAGAAAGTCTTAGGATCATAAAGGGGCTGAAGCCGCAAGAGCCCAGCGGCCCCACCTTTCGTAACGACAAAATGGATTGCAGCCGCCATGAATCCAAACACAACACCACTCATCACAATCAGCAAAACCCAATTGGTGCCCGCAGTAACCTTGATCCCATAAAGATTCAAGACCGTGAAGCCTGCGGCATAAAAGAGAATCCAAACAGTATATGGAATAGCCGGAAAGAGGTGGTGGGTGGCGACGCTGGTGTAGATGGCGCAGATTAAAGGAACGAGCAGATAGTCCAAAAACATGGCCCAGCCTGCCAGAAAACCCAGGTGTGGATGCAACGCTTTGCCGACATATGTATAAGCCGAACCCGCCAAAGGATAGCGGCTAGCCATGCGCCCATAGCTGGCGGCTGTGCATACCATTGCTACCATTGCCAGAAGAATGGTTGTGACTGCGTGCCCTCTGGAAATGTGGTTGGCGTGCCCAAACAACGGCAACGCAGCCACCGGTTGAATCAGGATGATCCCGTAAATCACCAGATCATGAAGCTTCAACACGCGCCGTAGTTTGATTTCAGATGGGGCATTATTCTTGCCCGGGACCAAGTTCGAAGATAGGTCAGAATTCATAGGGCCTTCAGATTGAGGATTAGGCAGACGTATGCA
Source organism: Terriglobia bacterium (assembly GCA_035541995.1). Lineage (GTDB taxonomy): Bacteria > Acidobacteriota > Terriglobia > Versatilivoradales > Versatilivoraceae > DATKMG01. Next base: position 2,168 of record DATKMG010000042.1, on the reverse strand, counting down.
ACTGACTTAAGGATCGATCACAGAAGGCAAGAAACATGTTCATAAACTTGAGAAAAGAAATTATCCGCGGAGACGCTGAGACGCCGAGATTGCGACAGGAAAACAGACAGCCAATACGCTGTTGTCTCTTGGCTAATCGCAAACCCTGTAATTGGTCAATTACCTGGGCAGCAAGCTGTAGGACGGAGGTTTCAGTCGTCTACTCCTGGCGTTTCACAAAAACGCCCTATGGCAAAACTTGGAATCACCCTTCAAGACTGATCCATTTCCAAACTCAAAAGACGATCTGCCACAGGAACTTCTCTCTCCTCTCCTCTTATTTCATCTCGTCTCATCTCAGCGGCTCTGCGCCTCCGCGGTAAGCATCTTGCTGACTTGCCTCGCGGCTTTAAAGGCATACTTAAAATCTCGACTCCTCGTGTCGTTCTTTCATTCTCACGGAATTACCCGACTGTCAATAATTCCTGGCGGTTTTCATAGATCTTCTCCACTGCGGCCGCAATGTCGTCCATGTCATCCTGGCTGCCCAACAGTTGTCGGTGTTCCAGCCAGACGGCCTCCTGGCAAGCTCTTTCCGCATTCGGACAGAGGTCTGCAAAAGAAGCATAGTCAATCGTCGAATGGTAGTGCCCGCAAGTGATCGGACACCCACGGGGATAGAAGTCCTGGTTAAGGAACATCGGGTTGCGATATAGCGGGTGAACATAACCCTCGGAACAAAGAACTCCCTCCCTAGAGAGGGCTGCCAAGAACTGGGTTCGCTCTAACCCGAATTCCTGCGGATTAAAACGGAATATGTAGATATGGTAAGAATGCGTGGTGGCATCGGGCGTGACCTTCAGCGGACGAATCCCAGGTATTGAAGACAGCCGACCAGTGAGGTATTGAGCGTTCTTCAGGCGAATTCGGGTCTGGGCTTCCACTCGCTTCAATTGGTGCAGGAGAATGGCCGCTTGAAATTCGGTCAGGCGGTAATTCCAGCCCAGCCTGTGGTACTCGTACCAGGGCCGCCCTACGTCCCGTCCTCCCCAAACGTAAGACCTGCACCGCACCGCCAGATCCTCGATGTTCGTCAGGACGGCTCCTCCCTCACCCGAAGTCATGTTCTTGGAGGCCTGAAAACTAAACGTCCCGGCGTCCCCCAGGCTGCCCAGTCCCCGTCCTCGCCAGGCGGCTCCGTGCGCGTGAGCCGCGTCTTCTATGACCCTTAGCTGGTGCTTAGTTGCGATGCTGAAGATCGATTCCATGTCGGCAGCTTGTCCAGCAAAATGAACGGGAATTATTGCTTTAGTTCCAGGCGTGACCGCTTGTTGAATCCTCGCTGGAGAAATATTGAATGTGTCGGACTCAATGTCTACAAAAACCGGGACGGCATTAATGGATAGAACAGCGCTGGCAGTGGCTACAAAAGTATACGGCGGCACTATAACCTCGTCTCCTGGTCCAATACCCAAGGCCTTGAGGGCAATCTCTAGAGCGGCAGTCCCGGTAGCACAGGCAATTCCGTACTGTGCCCGCTGCAATGCGGCAAAGGCTCTTTCAAATTCAGCAACCTTCGAGCTTGGCTGAACACCGGCTGTTCCTGCTGCCTCGGCCCCCTCCTCCAACGACAAGTGCCACCATTTCCCGCTCCGTAAGACCTCCAGAAGCGCCCTTTCTTCCCCTGCGTCAAACACCGGCCAGCTGGGCCAGGGTTTTGTTCGAACCGGCTGGCCTCCTAAAAGCGCTAGCTTGCTCATCAAATTCCTCCGAAGTGCTGATTTCTCTTGTTGGATACGACAGGTTTTCCAAGGAACAAGTCACTCTATCTGCCAGAAATGAGTTTGATTCAGCGTACCAACTCACGCGTCGGCTCAATTCCGGGAGGGAACTCAAATAAACCAAACAATTACCACAGGAATCAGCCAATAGCAATGGTTGGTTCCGCATGGGGGTGCGAACAGGAGTGGCGGGCACCGGGAACCGCGAAGCGGTTCGATTTTCCAGCCGAGGGTTGGTCTGCTTCTTTTGAGACCAACCCTCGCTTTTGACCACCCAAAGATCGGGCAACCCTGAAAAGGGTTGGACAAAACCCCGTTTTACCATGTCAATAAAATGAAGTTTCGACACAGCCATGCTCTGCAAATGGGTTTGTGTATTCAACCCTTTTCAGGGTTGGGGATGGATTG
>DATKMG010000041.1:0-8751 GCA_035541995.1 Terriglobia bacterium | reverse complement strand
GAAGTCAGCCTGTGGGGGAGATGAAGCGCTGCGCCGTGAGGTGGAGAACCTGCTGGCCTATCAACGGAAGGCCAGCCAGTTCATGGACACCCCGGCTCTGGACGTGGCTGCCCGGATGCTGGCCCGGAACAAAGATCGAGAGTTGGTGGGCAATCAACTGGGGCCTTACGAGGTTCTGTCCTTGTTGGGAAGGGGCGGGATGGGGGAAGTCTACCTGGCTCGCGACACACGGCTGGATCGCAAGGTAGCCTTCAAGGTTCTTCCTGCCGAGTTGAAGGACGGCCCGGAACGGATGAAACGGTTTGTGCAGGAAGCCAAAGCCGCCTCCCGATTGAATCATCCCAACATCATCACTATTCACGACATCGGCCAAGCTGACGGTCTCGACTACATTGCCATGGAGTATGTAGCGGGAAAGACTCTCGACGAACTGATCCCGCGCAAGGGAATACCACTGAAGGTGGCCTTGCCCATAGCCATTCAGATAGCGGAGGCACTGGCCGCAGCTCATGCGGCAGGCATTGTGCATCGGGATCTGAAGCCAGGCAACGTAATGGTCGCGGAGGGCGGGAAGGTGAAGGTGCTGGATTTTGGCCTGGCCAAACTCACGGAAAGAAGCAAAGCCTTTGAGCTGGAGCTGACCGAGACGATTCAGACCGAAAGTCAGTCGTTGACCGAAGAAGGCATGATTGTGGGAACGGTAGCTTACATGTCTCCCGAGCAGGCCGAAGGAAAGAAGTTGGACGCTCGTTCTGACATCTTCAGCTTTGGCTCGCTACTTTATGAAATGTTCACGGGGCGGAAGGCATTTCAAGGAGAGTCCAATATTGAGACCCTCTCGGCCATACTGCGCGAGGAACCCGACCCCGTGGGTCAGATCGTCCAGGGCTTGCCGCCCGAGATGGAGAGAATCATCAACCGCTGTCTGCGCAAGGATCGGGAGCGCCGTTGGCAATCCGTGGCCGATGTCAAGGTGGCGCTTCAAGAGTTGAAAGAGGAAAGCGAGTCAGGCAGGATGGCCACCGCAGAAACACCTCAGCACAAACGCCGGTTGGGTCTGATCTGGACTGCTGGGTTACTGGTCTTTGCAATTATTGTGGCGGCGACACTGTGGTTCGTCCGTCCAGGATCGAAACCTCCTACTCATTCAATGGCAGCAATCCCCTTTACAACTGATCCAGGCTGGGAGATGGCCCCAAGCTTCTCTCCTGATGGCAATCAGGTAGTATACGTGGCAGACGGTGGAATGGCTGACTGGGGGATTTACATCAAGCGGATCGGGTCGGGAAGCCCCCTTCGCAGAACCAAAAGTCCGAGTGTGGAGATCAGTCCTGTTTGGTCACCAGATGGAGATTCCATCGCGTTTCTCCGTGGATTAGGCTCGAATAAGGCCGCAGTGCTAATGATGCCCACACTCAACGGTCCGGAACGAAAGTTGGCGGAAATCAGCATACCATTTGATTTATTGGGATTTCGTCACGGATCGATCTTGCGTTGGCTTCGCGGCGGAAAATGGCTCGTCACATCGGACAAAGGTCCTGCAGATGGATCAATCAGCTTGATTCGGGTCTCAGTTGATACTGAGGAAAAACACAAGCTGACGACCCCTCCGGCGGGCTGGGTAGGGGATTTTAATCCTGCACTCTCTCCGGATGGTCACTCGCTGGCTTTCGCCAGATTTTCTGCTAGTCAGACTTCAGAAATTTACGTTTTGCCGATCTCTAACAGTCTAAGCCCTGACGGCCAGCCAAGACGTCTTACGTTTGATGGTCAATTAGACTCGATGCCGGCCTGGACAGCTGACGGGCGGGAAATTGTCTTTGTGAGAGGTACGAATCATATATACGGCCTGTGGAGGATTAATGCCTTTGAACCCGGAACCCCTGAACCCATGCCGTTTGCAGGGGAAGGCGCAATCAGTCCCTCTATTTCCCGCCAAGGAAACCGTTTGGTCTATGTGCAGTGGTCGTTCGATACAGACATCTGGCGCGTTGACGTATCTGACTCACAAGAAAAGGCTTCAGCACCAATGAAATTGATATCCTCAACGCGAACAGACCATGAGGGAAAATTTTCCCCAGATGGCAAAAGAATCGCTTTTGTTTCTTATCGGTCGGGAAATTCGGAGGTATGGGTCTGTGGTAGTGATGGGTCAAATCCCGTAGCGGTGACCTCCATGAATGGGCCATTGATTAGTGAACTCAACTGGACTCCTGACAGTCAACGCATTTCCTTTAGTGCAGTCGAAAAGGAAAGTACCTTTTTCTACATCGTCGGCGCGCAGGGGGGCAGGCCCGTACTGTTTAGCGAGGGCTCAGACCCTAACTGGTCTTGGGATGGACAATGGATTTACTTCTCCTCGAGGCGAAGCGGGCAGGCCCAAATCTGGAAAATGCCAGTAAGGGGAGGGAACACGCTGCAAGTGACCCACAAGGGTGGAGTATCTCCTTTAGAGTCTAAGGATGGAAAGACTCTCTTCTACTGGAAAGGTGACAGTCTGTGGAATGTCCCGACACAGGGAGGTGAGGAGAGCAAGGTCCTCGATTTAGTCTACCAGGATTGTTTCGCTGTAGGCCATAACGGGATCTTTTTTATTCCCGAGCCTCTCGAAACGGATACCCTTTCCATCATTCACTCTGGCCACCTTTCCATCCAGTATTACGATTTCGCTTCCGGAAAGACCAGGCGCATTCTAGACCTCCCCAAAGACAGGTACATAGGATATGGCTTCGACATCTCTCCCGATGAACGATCGATTTTGTTTACTCTTGACTCGGGTTCAATCGGCAGCGACCTGATGCTGGTGGAGAATTTTAAGTAAGTGGCGAGTGAGGAGTGACGAGTGGCGAGTTGGTATCGTGGGTCAACAGATGGGAGAAAGGAAAAGGCATCGGACGGTTAGTTGCCTGTCGGGTCGTTCCGGGTGAAAACTTGAGTGTGAATTGGATAAGACCATCCACTGATGCTGCCTCAGGCCCGTATGCTCAAAGTAGATTTCTCATTTCGGCAGCAAGAGAAGAAACAATATTTCCTGGCGGGAAGATACGTCAGTGAATATCAGCCAGGGCCGGATGGCTTCTTGCTTCCAGCTCATTTCCAGGAGTATTTTTATGACACCACCACAGTGGATAACCTGTTTCCTCCCTCAACGCACACAACAAAGGAGCCGGAAGCGGTCACTGTCCACGTGATAAAAGGCATTGCATTTGAATCAGAGGCAATCTATGTGGACTACAGGCGGTTTTCTGCGGAGGTCAAGATTGTGCCCGAAGAGCCTCCTGCCGAACCCTGAGATGTGTTGACGAGGCAGGGGCAAGCATAGAGAGAAGATCGTAGCCCACGCTTGGCGCCGAAGACCGAAGGGAATCGTCGCGAGGCTTGTATTTTTAGAAAAAGGGAAGTGTGTCGCCATACAGACTCCGTATGAGATCAGCAGATGGTTGTTTGAGGGGAGCTCCGTCATAGATGCCCATTACCTGTTTTTGGTGCGGAGTGTCCAGTTGCCATCGACTTGGTCTGGCCATGGCCAAGTTTCAGCAACGATCAATACTGTTGCTTTTCATCTATTCTTCTTGCGATTCGTTCATCCGGATGAAGGAAGTCAGCGGAATGGTGGAGTGAGACTTCAATCTGCAAAGTAAGGAGGAGACGATTTGATCGACGAAGCGGCGCAATCAGGATCCGCAAAGCACGGCATGGAGGCTGTTCCACTGTTGCGAAACGCACGGGTGGTGTTCACGGGCAGGCTGGCCGCCATGCCCCGGCAGGAAGCTTACGCAATCGTACGCAAGGCTGGTGGGGAACCCGGCAACACCGTCTCCCGGCATACCTCACTGCTCGTGGTAGGCATGGAAGGCTGGCCATTGCTTCCTGACGGCAGAGTCAGCAACAAACTTCGGCGAGCTGAGAAAATAAACCAGACTTTGCGTTCGATTCGGATCATTTCCGAGTTAGCCTTTCTGGAGGCAGTGGGCCTGGAGGGCAGGAAGGTCGAGCTTCAGAAAACCTATCCTTTAGAACAGGTTTGCCGATTGCTGAAGCTGAGTCCGGAGACTCTCCAGCGCTGGGAGCAGTTCAGTCTGATTCGATCTGAAGCGGGGATGTATGATTTCCAGGACGTCGTCACCTTGCGGATGATCGCCGAACTTGTCCAGCAGGGGGTACGACCCCAGACCATAGCCACTAGCATCAGGAAACTGGCAGCCGTCCTGCCCGGCACGGCAAGACCCCTGGCCCAGTTGAGAATTGTGACCGAGAACCCCAGGTCCGTACTGGCAGAGTTCGGTGGACATCGAATGACCCCATATGGGCAGCTTTTGTTGAACTTTGAGACTCCGGCCTCATTCCAGCCACGTGTTATTAACCTTCCTTCACGGAATCTTTCTGCTACAGAGTGGTTTGAACATGGGCAGATCCTCGAGTCTGAAGAGAATCTGGATGATGCGGTTAAGGCCTACTGTACGGCCGTGGGACTGCGTCCTCATTTCCCTGAGGCTTATTTCAACATGGGCAATGCACTGAGGGAGATGGAGCGGTTTGGGCTAGCAGAGAAGGCTTTTAGGACCTGTGTCAACCAGGATCCTGGATCCATTTCCGGCTGGTACAATCTGGCCGATGTCCAGGCTCTCCGCGGCAACACTAAAGAAGCTATCCAGAGTCTAAGACAGGCCATTCAGATTTCCCCGACTTTCGCTGATGCCCATTTCAATCTGGCATCCTGCCTGGAAAAAATCTGCCGCCGGCAGGAAGCACGTCTGCACTGGAATGCATATCTCAGACTTGACCCAAATAACCAGTGGGCAGAAGTAGCCCGCTCGAAAGTCGGGTCGCGATAAAGGATCGTAAAGATCCTTTCTGCACAATCGGGAAACGCTCGATTAATCGCAGATCAAATCCGCATTTGAAATGTATTGTTGATTCTCGTCACCATGTGGTAAGAACGTAAGTCCAAGTTCTCAGCCATGGAGGAGGAATCATCCTCCGCGTGTCAACCTGAAGCTAGCAAGATTGCGTCTTTGTGGCAGGTACTGTAACATCTGTGGCAGTGAGCTAGATCCTCAAAATGGGCCAATATCGGCCATACACTGCCGCCACTGCGTTTAGGGGGCTGACTGTTTTTGTTCTTTGGCCTGCCGGGCAACTCTTTCAGTAGGAGCATAGTAACCCTTGCGGGCATAGACCGAGTAATCGGTCTCGGATCGGCCGTAGGGTTCGGTCAAGCGGACCTCGATCTTCCTGAAAGTCCCATCCCGGGCAAAGTTGGTGGAATTGTAGCCCAAGGTGTAACGCAACTTGAGCCGGCTCACTACATCCGCCAGAGCCGCATCCAGTGATCCGGTGCGCTGCACATCGATGATTTCTCCCCCTGTCTCGTGGGTGACTTTGCTGACTGAACCTTTGCCGCCCAGCAAGTCGGGAAGGCGCATGGTGATGGGCATGGATTCGCCGGGAGTCTTGATACTGTAAACCACGGTTTCCGATTCCATGGCCATACGGATGAGTTCACTCTGGCTGGCCCGTCCCCGCACCGTGGCCTCGTTGTCAGACACCAGAATGACCGCTCTGCGCCGGTCATGGCCTGCGGCGCTCAAGTAGTAAGTGGCGTCGAAGAGGGCATCCGTGATATTGGTTCCGCCGCCGGCGCGTATCTCGGCAATACGATCTGCAATTCTTTGTCGGTCGGGAGTGAGTTCCTCCAATCGTTGTACCTCGGCGGCAAAGGTAAACAACGCCACCTGGTCACCCCTTTTCAATTGGGAAAGGGCGCGGTATGCAGCGTGCCTTAATTCGTTGATGAAAGGAGCTACACTCCCGCTCCGGTCGACCACCAGGGCTACTGCCAGAGGCAACTGGTCCCGAGAGAAGCTGGTGACTTTTTGTTCCACCCCGTCCTCATACACCCGGAAATCCGCCTGTTTAAGGTTGTCCATGAGGCGACCCGTGCGGTCCCGGACTATGGCATCGATCATAACCATTTGGACGTTCACCCTGAGCTTATAGGCGTCTGGATCATCAGGGGTAGAATTGTCTGGCGCCGATGACTTCACGGTTCCTGGCGAGGGAGTTGGCACAATCGGAGGTGCATCTGCCTTTGCAGTCTCCACTGGCCGGTTCTCAAGTTCACGGTCACGACTGAAATTGGGGACAGACTCATTTCCATCATTCGGGATAGCCTCGGCCGTTGCGGATTCCGATCCAGCTGAAGCGGCGGCTGCGGCAGCGGCCTTGTGCGCAATTTCGGTAGATTTCAGGGCTGCCTTTGCAGGCACATTCAGGGCATCATCCAACTGGACCTCAAACAACATATTCCGGGGAAGGTCTAGTTCAGGTCCGCGTTTCAGGAGGATTTCCGCCATTCCCACCGCAGCGCCTGCAGCCCCGCCATAAGCGGCTCCCTTGCCACCGCCGAACACTCCTCCCATAATGGCACCTTGGGCCGCACCCGCTGCCACTGAGACCAGGCTCCCACCGCTTCCCTTTTCTCCCTTGATGCTCTCCTGGCCCTCGCCTTTCTTGCCGAGTTTGGCAAATCCCGCGCGGACAATGCTGGCATGAAACGGGAGCTTAGTTCCGTCCGCCAGGACAATTTGATCAAAACGAAGACGCAGATTAGCCCTTCCTTTGACTCGCCCTGGGTGATGCACCTCGGTGACTGTGGCCTCCACACGGCTCTGTCTGGGAATCACAACCTGTGCATCCATCAGGAAATCTTCAGTGGTCTTGAAATCAGCCCTTGTCCCTTCCCGGGTGCTGGCCGTATTGAGGGACGTCTGCAATTCCAGGATGAGTTTCTCACCATCCGGGATGCTGAGAAAATCAGCAGTTTGACCTGAAGGCTTGACAGCCACCGATTGAACGGTGTTCGAATCTGACGGGCTATTCTGCGTATAGTACGACAGTGGGATGAAGCCGCAACCTAAAGCAACAAGGATAAAGGCCCATCGCTTCATAAGGCGAATCCTTTTCCGTCTTTTGGCGAGATTAGATGCCCTTAGCTGTATATGGGGTGCCTCGTCGGCGACAAAAACCTCAAGTTCCACGAAGATCTTATGTGAAAATGAGTTTTTGGAGGGTGGTCGCCGCGCTCCGCCGCGGCCTTTCGTTCTGAGATTGAGAAGCAATAGACCTTTAATTGGCCTCGTAGAACTCGGCCCTCCAACATTGTCGAATCACGAAGCGGAATCACCAGGGTATAAGAGTTCCGGGTATCTCAGCCAAACAGTTCCCTATAGCTATTCTCCTGCTTGTAGATTAAGATTTTAAGGTTATTCACTTTTCTCGACGATTTGGTAGACTGTAAGAGGGTGTCATTAGCCGGAGCCTCTTTGGATACAAACGATGGTTCCCTCATTGATTTCATTGCTCCTTTGTGATCAGGTAATTGTCGACGCCCGAACAGCGAAGAAAACACTAGTCGGCTTGTTCGATTCAATAAATCTCATTGAATTTCCTTCTCAACTTGGTGGGTTCACTCTCTTTGCTCGTCTCGCGGATATGGAAGGTACATACGTTTTCCGGCTTAGCGTGGTTGATCTGTCACAGGACAAGACCCTCGCCACTGTAGTCTCATCTGAGGCTAATGCACCAGAAACCGCTCGGTACGCTGATTTGCTTCTCACGGTGCCACCGATACTTTTCGAAAGGCCGGCCACGCATGAGTTTCAGCTCTTCGCAAATGATATCTATCTCGGTCGCTCTCTGATCGATGTAAAACAGGCCACGATAACAGGAGGACAGGCATGACTGCTCTTGCTGAACTATCAGTTCCAGGTACCAAACAGGTGGAAGATTCGCAGGTCCGTCACATTGCCACCTCTAACTGCGTGAGTGAGATTCAATTCAGAATGGAAAAGCCAGTACCTCTTGTCCCTGGAAATATCCTATTTGGCGCAATTTCGGATAGGCGTTTGTACTTGAAGAAACCGATCCCTCTCGACCTTTCTGAATCAGAGGGGGGTGTAATTATGGCCCTATGCACCGATCTTAATGAATTCGGCCAAGGCAATGTTGCTTCTGAGGCGTTGGATGACTTCGGAAAAACGATTTGTGAATTGTTTTTTCACCTCGAAGACCAGAAATCCCGGTTAAGCCAGGATTTGGGAATCCTCCGAAACCAACTTGCCGAGTACCTCGAACTTCGTCGTACTTCATGAAAGTTCACGAATTTGGAATTCTCGAAGCTAAGCTCTGTCTACGGGTTCGTGACTCTCGGGACCGCTTAGCATGGTTCGAACACAACGATAAAGTCATTACTCGCACCAAACGGTCCCATGGGGGAGGGTTTGACCTTCCCAAACACCTCATCCGGCAACAGCTGAAGCTGAGCGAAGAAGAATTGGCCGGAATCCTCGAATGTTCCCTTACTCGCGAGGATTATATCGGTATCCTCAAGCGAAAGGGACTCATTTCCACCTAGTTATTTAAACTCTTCTGGAATTATCGGGTCGGACTAAGAAAGATCCTCGCTGGGAGTGGAATACAGTCGAATTTGGAGCCAATTATAGGCCCTAAAAGACCCATTTTAGCTCCAAAAAGAGTCTTAATGAAAGCGTACACCGATCAGGTTACTGTCAGGTTATCTCCAAGGAGTTATTCCTCCGCCTATTCCACTTCTCCTTAAACTTCGCATTTTTAGGCAAAAAAGGGCCGTTTAAGCGGCAAATACTCCTGCTATATCGGCCTACTCCTGCTCCCAGTAAGGATCTCGCTTCGTCCGACCCGAATCACCCCTGTTCTTCTTGGATATCCCTG
>DATKMG010000040.1:0-4170 GCA_035541995.1 Terriglobia bacterium | reverse complement strand
TTTGGTCCTACTTTCAGAGCAGAGAAATCGAAGACTCGGCGACACTTGACCGAGTTCTGGATGGTGGAACCGGAGGTAGCTTTTGCCAACCTCGACGATATCATGGCTCTGGCAGAACAATTTATCTCTTCGCTGGTTCAGGCAGCCTTGCAGAAATGTCACGCGGAACTTGAACTGCTTGGCAGGGATCTGAGCCAGCTTGAAAAGGTGGATCCCCCATTCCCGCGAATTTCTTACGACGAAGCCATTGAACGTTTAAAGATGGCCGGTGCCCAGATAGAATGGGGAGGGGATTTTGGCGGTGGGGACGAAACGCTTCTTTCCCAGCAGTTCGACCGCCCAGTGATGGTTCACCGCTACCCTGCTCGAATCAAAGCATTCTATATGGAACCAGATCCGGAGCGCCCGGATCTGGCCTTGTGTGTGGATGTTCTCGCGCCGGAAGGGTACGGAGAGATCATTGGTGGAGGCCAGAGGGCCGCAAGCCTGGAACTGCTAAAGCGACGAATTCAGGAGCATCATCTTCCCGCTGAAGCATTTGACTGGTACTTGGATCTACGCAAGTATGGGACGTTCCCGCACGCCGGTTTTGGCATGGGGATTGAACGAGTCGTAGGCTGGATCTGCGGTTTGGAACACGTGCGCGAAACCATACCCTTCCCCAGAACCCTCTACCGATTGAAACCTTGACTGGGTGCTTATGAGACCTTTGAGCGTGATTGGAGTCCCCCTCGATCTGGGTGGTGGCCGAAGGGGGGTCGACATGGGCCCCAGTGCAGTCCGAGTCGCCGACCTCAACGGGAGACTGGCAGCCCTGGGTTATTCCGTTGAAGACATCGGGAATATTCCGGTCACCATCCCGGAAACTCAGCACGTCGGAGATACCCATAGCAAGTTCTTAAAGGAAATTGTGCAGGTCTGCAATCATCTGGCTCAATTGGTCGAGAATTGTGTGGCTCAAGGAAGATTCCCCCTGATTCTCGGGGGCGACCATTCGATTGCCATCGGCACACTAGCCGGTGTGTCTAAACATTTTCGCGGACAACATCAGAATGTCGGTCTGATCTGGTTCGACGCCCACTCTGACTTCAACACCCCCGAAACTTCCCCTACCGGCAATATTCACGGGATGCCTCTCGCTTCAGTGGTCGGAATCGGACCGGTGGAACTAACCCGCTTATACGGTATCATTCCCAAAGTGCAGCCTCAGAATGCAGTACTGGTTGGCGTAAGGGACGTCGATTTTCGAGAGAAGGAACTACTGGCGTCCTCTCCCGTGCGAGTCATTACCATGAGAGATATCGACGAAAAGGGTATGCGCAGTGCCATGGAGGAAGCCATCAAAAGCGCCTCCCAACAAACCGCAGGTTTTGTAGTCTCCTGTGACATGGATTTCATCGATCCTGCATATGCTCCTGGAGTTGGTACTCCTGTCAAGGGAGGAGCCTCGTATCGAGAAGCGCACCTGGCCATGGAAATGATTGCCGATTCCAACAGAATGCTGGCCCTGGAATTGGTCGAAGTCAATCCGGTGCTGGATCACATGAATGCCACTGCCAATCTGGGAGTTGAACTGGTGCTTTCTGCACTGGGGAAAAAGATCCTGTAAGCTGAAGTTCGAGGGTCGAGGCTCAGGAACTGAGGCCCGAAAGTGCAAGTTTCCAGACTCCTTTTCCATCCTCGATTTTCAATATCTGGTATATTTGGTCGGGATATCTCAATGGAAAAAATAAGGGTGGCTGTTCTTTTCGGCGGTAAATCTGGGGAACATGAAGTTTCCCTCCGGTCGGCCGCTTCCGTGCTCAGGGCCTTAGATCGGAAGAAGTACAGCGTCATTCCCATTGGCATCACCAAGCAGGGCCAGTGGCGATGTAATCCCAACTTCCAGGAAGAAGCATTCGCGCAAATCCTGGAAAGTGGGGTATCGGTGTGCCTGCCGGCTGAACCTGCCGGTCATCAAATCATCCAGACCAGGCTTGAGCGGGAATGGATCGGCAACAAAACGTCGATTGACGTGGTGTTCCCTGTCCTGCATGGGCCCTACGGAGAGGACGGCACCCTTCAAGGTCTCCTGGAGATGGCCAATATAGCATACGTCGGAGCGGGTGTGCTCGGTTCGTCGGTCGGAATGGATAAGGACGTGATGAAGCGTCTCTTAAAGGAGGCCCAAATACCGGGAGTGGAGTTCATAACCTTCCTGGATAGGAAATGGCAAAAACACCCTCAACAAATCCGAGACGAGATTGAGGAGAGGCTGGGCTTCCCCTGCTTTGTGAAGCCGGCCAATCTGGGTTCCTCAGTGGGGATCAGCAAAGTAAAGGTGCCGCAGGGCTTGCCCTCAGCCATTGATCTGGCTTGCCAGTACGATCGGAAAGTCATCGTAGAACAAGGAATCGATGGCCGCGAAATCGAATGTTCGGTCCTGGGCAATGATGAGCCGATAGCTTCCCTGCCTGGTGAGATCATTCCTTCCCGGGAGTTTTACGATTATGAAGCCAAGTATATCGATGAAAATTCACAGTTACTCATTCCCGCTCCACTCTCGACTAACCAGGTGAACCAGGTCCAGGAACTGGCTATCAAAACCTTTCAGGTGACGGAGTGCGCCGGGATGGCCCGTGTGGATTTCTTCCTTGACAGAAAAACCAATGGCGTCCTGGTCAATGAGATCAATACGATTCCCGGGTTCACCTCTATTAGTATGTACCCCAAACTCTGGGAAGCCACCGGGATCGGCTACCCGGAATTGATTGATCGCTTGATTCAACTTGCGCTCGAGCGCCACCGTGCCAAGCAAGCCAAGAAGACTTCCTACGCATAGGTAAAGGAGGAGTGATGTTTTATTTTCGCATCAATAAGCTGAAGATCCTTGACAATCGCACAAGTGGTTTCCTTTTCTTCAAGAAGGACGTGTTGAATGTGAAGATAATCAGCTTCATTACCACGGACAACATGGATCTCCCTGATCTCGGAGATTGGGTCGCAGAGAATGATCCGCTAAAGAAGAAAGCCTTGCTGAAAGCGGCTGTCACGAACTTGCTTGCCTCCCGCATTTTGACGCCAATCGAGCACGTTAAGGACCAGCAGACCATCTTCTTCGGCGACACCGGCTACGTCCTCTATGAGTCAAAGGCAATTCCTAATGACTTTAATTGGTGTTTCGTTGCGGTCAAGAGCAACCGTGGGGAACGCGAGCTTGGCCAATTATTGGGTGGAGTCGTCGCCGATCCTGAATTCGATTCATTCGCCGGTAATCTGGCAACCCTTATTGTGGGGGCTGTGAATCCAGTGTTTAGTGCAGGTGTAGCCGTCGCCAAGTTCACCACTGGCGTGATTTCCAAAATTCTCGAGAATCAAGGTGACGATCAGGTCGGTCTCTTGTACATGTCGCTGGACCGAGCGGAACACTACCCACATGGCATCCGTAACAGTGACGATGCTCCGGATCTGACAGGCAACCTGCTCATTGACTATGCCATCTTCGCATTTGAGTCGTCTCAGTAAGATCGACAGTGGAAAGATGAAAGGGCGGCTGGGGTCGAAAATTACACTACCCCCTCAGGCTTGCGGTCATCAAGCGGCCATAGATACTCAGAGGAATGGCAGGAAACTATGGAATTAGATAATCTAAAGGATACACTCAAGAGACTTCAGGCGAGTCTGGAAACCAGCGCGAAGGCAGATTCAGAACTAAGGGATCTTCTGCGAGTTTTGGATAACGACATCCATCTTTTGCTTGGCAAGGAAGCGTATGATTCGTCCAAGGCCGCAGGATTAGCTGAACGTGCCCAATTCATTTCGGCGCGATTTGCAGCTCAACACCCTCATATTGACCCGATACTTAGGGAACTGGTAGATATCCTCACGGGAATGGGGGTATAGCGCGGGTTCCCGAATAGCGTAAACCTATTCGAATGCTCTATTACGAATTCCAAAAAGAATAATCCCTACACCAAGAAGTAGTAGGGTCACAGGACAAGACAAAGTCCAGCCAAAAAGTGGGTTCGGTATACCAGCGAGCATTACTGTTGAGTCTATGATTAACATCACCCCCGCTCTTAAGAGAATCCATTTTCATGCAGTTAACATTCTTACTTCCTTTTGCCCTAATAAACATATTTTACCAAGCGGAAGGTCAGGTTCCTCGAACGAACACACGTTAGCGCGTGG
>DATKMG010000039.1:0-3983 GCA_035541995.1 Terriglobia bacterium | reverse complement strand
GAACGGTGACATCGGAAAAGGACCCATTCTTGTTTCGATAGAGGACCGGCGTATCATCTTGAAAGTGGGTTTTGAAAATATCCAGCCAGCCATCCGCATTGTAGTCACCCACCGCAATACCCATCCCTGCTTGTTCCTTGCCATCTTCGTTGTAGGCACAACCCGCCATGGTCGCGATCTCGGAAAACGTCTCATCATGGTTATTGTGAAACAACATGCTGGGCATGGAGTCTACAGCCACGTAGATGTCGGGCCAGCCATCATTATCAAAATCGTAGGAAACTGCAGTAATCGAATAATGGGGACCGGGCTTTGATATTCCGGCCTTTTTCGAAACATCTGAAAAAGTCCCATCTCCGTTGTTGTGATAAAGGATATTCATCCCCGGAGGCAATCCGCGAGGGCCGCAAAGCACGGGCATCCCGTGCCAGACGCAATTGTTAGCATCACCCGGAAGCGGGACTTTGCTGATATCCAGATCAATGAAGTTGGCCACATAGAGATCCAGGAATCCGTCGCGATCGTAGTCGAGAAAAGTGCAGCCAGTTCCCCAACGGACGCGCTCCTCGTACAACCCTGCCTTCCGGGTCACATCGGTAAATGTACCGTCCCCGTTGTTGTGAAAGAGAATATTATGCCCCCAATAAGTGCAGAAAAGATCATCCCAGCCGTCGTTATCGAAATCGCCAATGCAAACGCCTGTCCCCCAACCGGTCCGCCCTACGCCCACTTGGACGGTCACATCAGAGAAAGTTCCGTCTCGATTGTTTCTGTACAAGTGGGAGGTCGGTGCCGTCTCTGGCGTATAAGTCTCTCCAAATCGCACACCGTTGGTCTCGTATATGTCCAGCCAACCGTCGTTGTTGTAATCGAAGAAAGCCAGACCACTTCCTTTGGCCTCCACAATGTACTTTTTGACATCAATGCCGCCCCAGACATTGGAAACAGTCAGCCCTGCCTGTTTGGCTACGTCCACAAAGGTCACCGACGACGCGTCGGACGGTTCAGGGGTTGAGGCCGCTTTCAAGTCCGAAAAAGCTATTACTCTGGAAAGAAGAAAGGAACACGTGGGAGCGAGCAACACCCCAAGGAAGAATGCACAAACTAGAGAAGAAGAAGATCGGTAAGAGGCTGCCAACAACAGGATGAATGCCTTGCGCCGAGTCATTGAATGCCGCTCTCCATAGTAGCCGATAAGGGAAGGCTCATGATGAAATCTAAAGACACACACTCAATGAGCATGAAAATGGAAGTCCGGCCCACAAAGGCATTTGAAATCTTCGGATCAATTGGACAGAACAGTGAGACACCGTTTCTGTCGGAGTCTCATTTCCCAAAGACCAGAGTGCCAAACATTTCAGGGACGTGGTTGGGGTCGCGATTGACAACACAAGTCGGCTGCCAGCACATGAAACGCCTCTGTGGATCCGGCCCTTCACCATCGATTCGATAGAGATTCATTCTCCAACGCGTCCCGGCCTCAACGACTGCGGCACTCACCGACTTCAGCGGTATCTTGGCGGCGGCATACCAGACTCGGCTTTTCTCGTCAATTCGCGCAGTTGCTTGCCAACCGGAACTCCAGCTCTGGTCATAGCTGTTCTTGTTGAGATCGATCGCCAGATCGATCCAGTCGCCAGTCGGTGCAATTTCGAATTCCCGATAGTGACGGATATTGTGCCAGTCATCCCCGAGAAACATTTCCACCACATCTCTGTCCCAGAGTTTGTCGCGATCTTTGTCATTTTGGGGAGGGAGAAATAGATTCAAAGTCCGATAAGGGCAGACAAAAAGAAAATAGACAGACGCGCTCGTCCAAAACCCCTTTACCTCAGTCTTGAGATCTGGGTAATCACCTGGATGAGTACAGTCCTTGACCATCCAAGCCGAGGCCGCATTCATCCAGATTTTGGACTTCGGGTCGGGGTTGAGATCGAGTTCAGATTTCTGATGAGGAATTGTGAATAATGCGGTTGGAGAACTCTCCCGACAGGGCTGCTGAGCACAAATGGAACCTGCCAATATGGCCTGGCTCAGGATGGTAAAAAACCAGAAGCGAATCCACACAGATTTTAGTTGCTGCTGGGACATGATGCTAACACCTCGACAACGTTAATGGAGATAGGACACAGATGAACGCCGATAAACACTGATCAGCGGAACAGCGACATTAAAGGCTGCAGGTTCTCTCTCAACTCACAATCCAACCATTAAATTGGTAATCCTGCAAGGATCGATTTGCCGGCTATTCCGAAGTTGGCTGTGGGGGAGGGTGAAATTCAAAGTGCGCCAGGGTACTTCTGGGAACATACGATTTGATTCAGCAAGGTCAAACCCCAACACGAGTTCAAAATGACTAAGCGTGGGCCAAAGCCCACGGAAAATTGGAATATGATCAGCCTACCACAACGGGGTTGAATATGAAAAATCAACCGTTGACGCCTCAGATCTAGCCTCCGATATTCAACCTCTTCAGGGTTGTTACGCCTTTTGAAACCCACCGTGGGCTGCCGCCCACGGCTATTGAAATTCGGCCCCCATCGGGGCCGTTGTTTGAATCACACTGGTCCACCTATCGCGCTTCTGATTGGAACCCTAGCGAGATACGTCCTCGAGAGACACTGCAAACTCTTCCTGCCAGGAGGCAGAACCGCTGAGTACTTCAGATTTCTGGATGAACCTTCTCGGGCGATAGATCAAAATGAGGAAGCGGCGCAAGACCTGGTTACTTGCGCCGCCGAAACGAATTTAAAGCACACTCTTTTCAGAAGACAAACTTCAAAGCAAACTGCCCGATACGTGGGTCCCGCGCACCAGTGACGTTTCCGAAATTGCCGGAGGTTACACTTCCGCTCGGAAGTTTGAACTGGGTGTGGTTGAAGGCATTAAATAGTTCTGCACGGAACTCGGCTGAAAGCCTTTCAGTGATACGCGTTGATTTGTAAAGAGAGAGATCCCAGTTGTTTAGTCCGGGACCGTGGAAGAAACTTCGGTTCGCGTTGCCAGCCACCCCCAGCTCTTCAGGAGAAAACGGGCCTGTGGAGAAATACTGGTGGTTGTCAGAAGCCCGCGGGTCGAAAAATTGAATGGGTTGCCCGTTGTAGTTCGGCCGATCCACTCCCCCGCAACCACATAGAGACTTATCCCCCCCTGCAGTCATGTAGATTGGCAGGCCGGTCGTGAAGCGAGTGATCCCGGAGAGGCGCCAGCCATCCAAGAACTTAACGGCTGCCCCACTGGAGGCGTGGGACAAATGCCGAAATGGCAATTCGTAGGTATAACTGAGCACAAAGTTGTGAGACATGTCGAAGGCTGAAAGAGATCTACTGACCTGGTAATTGTAAGGGTTGACATAGTCATTGAAACCTGAGGAATTGTCGATGGACTTCGACCATGTATACGCCCCCAATAAACGCAAGTCACCCAGGCGCTTCTCCAGGGTTACCTGGAAGGCATGGTAACTGGAGTTGGCAAACGTGGCTTCATAGCGGTTGTCCAAAAAGTCGAGTAGCCCCTGTGCGGCATAGCGTCCAGACGTGATGGAGTAAGGGCGAGTCCCAAAAGCGTCCACGCCAGGTGTGTAAATACCGTCCCCGTTTAGGTCATAGACGGTATCTTCGCCATTGGGACCACACCCTGTGTCAGGGCCGAGAAGCTGGCGAATCTGCAGGCAACGGGCTTGGTTCCCAGGGTTGAAAGAAGTTTGAGCAATCAAATGGTGCCCCACCGTGCCCACGTAGCCTAACCGCAAGATCATCGAATTACTAAGCTCTCGCTCGATGCTGAAATTAAAGTGTTCGGCATAAGGCAACACATTGTCTGTCTTGAATCCCGGAGAACTCGCGATGGGCTGGTACGTGGGCCAGATGCCCGTGGCGCCCGGGGGGGGAATGGTGAACGGAAAGCGCTGGCCCGGGTCGTTGCCACGCCGGCGATCCTTATAAGGCTCCTCCAGATAGACCTCGGTGGGACTGACATAAAAA
>DATKMG010000038.1:0-20260 GCA_035541995.1 Terriglobia bacterium | reverse complement strand
CGCCCACCCCGCTCCCAGTGAGATAGAAAGGCTCCTGAAGAGTGCCGATAGCAGCCTGGGTCAAAATCAAGTACAGAAGGCCAAGGGGCTCTACCAGAAGGTGCTCAATGATCATGATCCCAACAATGGGGCGGCATGGTTTGGGCTGGGAGTCGTGGCCGGGATTGAGAATGATCGCCAGTCTGCCAGTGAGTTCTTTCAGAAAGCATTGCAGTCCCCTTCCAGCGAAATTTCAACCAAGGTCTGGGCTCATCTTTACTTGGCCCGGCTTCATGATGTCGAAGGCAATCGTAAAGAAGCAGTATCCGAATACCAGGCTGCGATCGATCTCGGTGACAATACGCGCAATGCCCAGGAAGTGGCGCGACGAGGCCTCAAGGAGCCTTTTCATGCCGTGAATAAACCCGCGCCCTCTGAATAGGGGCGAAGTTGTACATGCAGGATTTGGCCGTAACCCGGCACTGTTGTGCGGTTCTTGCGATTAGATCTCCACGTTCACTTCGCTCTGAGGAGGGTTTTTGCCGTCTACTTGACATGAGTTTGGCTTTGGAGCAGTTTCAACAAGTTATCGGCTATACGTTTCACTCACCAGTTTTGCTGGAACGGGCGCTTACCCATAGTTCGGCAGCCAACGAAAATGTGAACGAAGCGGCGTCGGATAATGAACAGTTGGAATTCCTGGGAGATTCGGTACTTGGTTTCCTCATTAGCGACTTGTTATTTCAACGGTTCAGTCATCTCAGTGAAGGGGAACTTTCAAAAGTACGGGCCTGTCTGGTAAGCTCAGCCAATCTCTTTCGGATTGCTGACCATCTCCAACTCGGCAAGTACCTCCTTCTTGGAAAGGGAGAAGAAAAGAGTGGGGGGAGGAAGAAGCCGGCATTGCTGGTGAATGCCCTGGAAGCTGTAGTGGCGGCCGTTTACCTTGACGGTGGGATCACCCGAGCTAGGGAGTTTGTCGCCAAACGTTTCGACCGCGATTTTGATGCCATTAAGGATGGCAGATTTGACTTGAAGGATTTCAAATCCCAGTTGCAGGAGAAGCTGCAGGGGTTGCATCTTCAGCCTGCCGAATACCTTGTCATTCAGGAATGTGGGCCCGATCATAAGAAGCATTTTTCAGTGGAGCTGAGGCTTCAGGGAAAGAAGTTGGCGGAAGGCCACGGCGACACAAAGAAGAGTGCTGAACAAGAAGCTGCAAAGTTAGCCCTGGATTTATCGCTTGAACCCGACAGCTGAAGGTCGGCTCACAGTCCTTGGGAAGCGGATTGAATAGGAAGTGGGTCTAGCTTCAGGGAGACGAGCCTTGCGGCTGGGGTGGCAGATCGGCCGAGCGGCGAGGACATTCTGAGAAGGAGTTATGCAGTCGACACTAAGGGAATATTTCGAAAGCCTGGTCGTCACCGTAATCCTGGCATTATTCGGAACGACCTTTATCGTCCAAGCCTATAAGATCCCGACCCCGTCAATGGAAGACAACTTGTTGGTGGGAGATCATCTCCTTGTCAACAAGTTCATGTTCGGGAAGCCCGATACATGGCTTTGCCGGGTACTGCCTTTTCGCGAGGTTCGTCGGGGGGATGTGATCGTTTTCAAGTATCCACTAGATCTTTCCAAGAGTTATGTGAAGCGGGCCATTGGCCTTCCTGGAGACCGCATTCGCATAGTTGACCAGAAGCTTTATTTTGCCGGGAAGGAGAAGGAAGAGCCTTACATTTTTCACAAGGACGTCGGTCATACTAATCTTCCTATCCGTGATAGCTTTCCGATAACTAAACAGCAGTTGAGCCGCTTTGCCGATTACCAGCAAAACCGTGATGTCTTCGACAGCTATTTCTACTACAGAGATTTCATGCAGGGCGATGAGATCGTTGTGCCGCCCGGATATTACTTTGCGATGGGAGACAACCGGGACAACAGCGCAGACAGCCGCTACTGGGGCTTTGTCCCACGGAAGAACATTCTGGGCAGAGCGGTGGTGATCTACTGGTCATTTGAAACGGATCCTACTGAGCATTTGCACACTTCCCTGTTGGATCGAATTCTGCAATATGCCGATGTGGTTATAAACTTTCTCAGAAAAACCCGCTGGAACCGAACGTTCATGCTCGTCCGCTAATGAGATTGCCGGCTGACTGTCAGTGAATTGCTCGCAGTTTTCCTGGAAGGATTCGGGGGCTTTGGATTGCTAAAGAAATTTTTAATTCTCGCCTCTGTGGGAGTTCTATTGGGTACTGCGAGTTTCCTGCTTTACAGTCGATTGCAAATTCCCGGACGCCAATCAACTGAGGTTAGTCAAACAGCGGCCCGCGAGGCGGCTCGGAAATTAACGGACCTCACCTCTCCATCCCCGGAATCCTCTGGACGAATTGTTGGGTTTTCCGACAAGGAAATTAATTCCTACCTTCGATATCAGGTCTCTACATTTTACCCAAAGGGCCTGGACGAAGTTCGAGTCCACATTTTGGACAATGCTATCCGGGCTGAGGCCAGAATCAACTTTGAAGACTTGCAGGACGGGATCAAAGCCGGAAAAGTGACTGTGATGAGTTCGCTGTTCACCGGCGTCCATGAAGTAGAGCTGGCTGGAAAGTTGACTGCCAAAAATGGAGAGGGAAGCTATGAGATTCTCGGATTCAGCCTGGATCACACTGAGATTCCCCGGCCATTGGTTGATCTCTTGGTCAAGAAGTATCTGGTACCGAAGTATCCCGATGCCGCTCCCGACAAAACCTTTGCATTACCATATGGAATCGACAAGATCGAGTGCGTCCAAGGGAAACTCGCTATCTACAAAAGGCATTGGTTAAAGCCGGGTTGGAAATAACACTGCACCATCACTGAAGTTGCCCCATTGGTCCAAGGTACTACAGAGAAGGACACCCATGAACAAGGAACAAGAATTCCTGGAAAGTATCAAAAGCGGAGATCTCGCGAAGCTAGAGGATCTTCTTCGCACAGATCCATCATTGATTGGAGTCAGGACGGAACAGGGTGTTTCCAGCCTGATGCTGGCAGTCTATTATAACCAGGAACGAGTTGTTGATTTCCTGGTCGATAGGGTCACAGAGCTCAATATCCACGAAGCGACCGCCTTGGGCCGGCTGGATCGTGTGGAGAGCTTGAGCCAAGATGACCCTGCCACACTAGATCCATTTTCGCCGGACGGTTTTACCCCTCTGGCTCTGGCAGCGTACTTTGGTCACACGAAGGTAGTGAATTGGTTGCTGGAGCACGGGGCCGACCCGAATATCTCTGCCCGGAATGCTACAAAGGTCATGCCTCTCCATAGTGCGGCAGCCCAAAAGGACTCAGTAGCGGCCGTGGCAATTTCCAAAGACTTACTGGACCATGGGGCCCAGGTCAACGCCAGGCAACAGGCAGGCTGGACTCCGCTACATCAAGCTGCTGCCAGCGGGAATGCCGAACTGCTGAAGCTTTTGCTTTCGCATGGAGCTGATCGTAGTGCGACGAGCGAGGATGGGAGGACTCCCATTCAAATGGCTGAGGCAAACAATCACTCGTACGCAGTTGAAATCCTTCGGCAGCATGAAGCATTGGAGGTGAGGAATGATGGCTAAGGTCTCAGGCGATACCTTCCGGAATTAAGAAAGCTCTTAGAAGGGCAGTTCTTTGTAGGCTAGTTTGAGATAGCCACTGTTGACGAAAATTCGATTAATATTGAAACTGTTATATTGGATGTTTGGACCCCCAGCCCAAGTGACATTGGGAACTCCCAAGTTCGGAAGCTGGTTCCCGCTGAGGTCCCGGGTCTTGGCAACAAACACCCCTCCGTTAATGCTGCCACTACCATTACTGGTAACTGTCATAACTCCTTGCCCGACAACCAGAATCAGCCCATCGAAAGATCCGGAACCCAACATCTGAAGATTCCCGCGAACCACCAGAACGCCGGCACCTGAATTACCACCGAAATCACAATCCCCATCGAACACATTAATCACGGGATTCATCGGCGTTCCCCAGCAATTTGCGCCGCTGCAGGTTGTAGTGCCAGGCGGGTAAGTGGCCGAAGCATTAGAGGCAATCTGGTTGAGCATTCCCTCCAGTCCTTGCGGCGTAGTGTACATGGTTGGGTTCATGAGCGAGCTGTCCCAGACATCCGGCGGCGGGGGCGGAGGAGGTGGGTAGGGCGGAGGGAGGGGCAGTGAACCTAATCCCATATAGAGACCTCCCGGCGGCAACTCCGATATTACTGTAGGCACGTCCGTTGCGGACAAGACCCCAACTGCATGCCGGTCAGCACCACCGGCTGAATCAAGTCCGATGACGGAGAAGGGTGTGGACCCGCTGAAGACTGGGGTCGGCCCGTTCAGGAACAACGCGCCTGGCAGCCCCAGAAAAGCAGCACTCGCAATTTCCCGACGAACTTTGCAGGTTGCTCCCTCAGGAGTCATCGAGAATGAGGTGACTTGGTAAACAGGGAAACCCATCTTCAAAGGAAAGTTGACGGGAAGGTATTGAGCCCCGTCGAAGTAAACCGGAGCGTCGGGGTTTGTAGTGAGGCCGGTATTATCCACGTCCTGCCCGGAAAGACGCTTGGTCTTCATGGAAATCTTCACCCACTGGTAAGGGATCGGATTGGACGTCTGATTGGAAGGAATGTAATTGATCGTCGTGAAATTCGAGCCTGCAAACTCGTTGTCGTAGTATGCCGCTGAGGAGTTTGTGGGATCGATACCGGCGCTTTGACGTAAATAAACCACCTTGGACGGGGAGTCTAGAAATGCCAAGTTGATGGGATTGACCGCAGTTCCATTGAGGCGGTAGGTCGCTTCCTCAAGCCCTGCTTCCGCAGCGTAATAAGCCGGGTAGGCTGACCGGCTGTTACTATTAATGCGAGTCTCCAGACTCGAACTCGTGATTAGCCCCAACCCCAGCAGGCTCAAAATAGCCAGGACGAAGAGGGTCATGATCAGGGCCATCCCTTGTTGGTTTTGAGTTTTATTGATTACAGGGTGCTTCTTGTTTTCCATTCGCGCTTTAGTTTTGGAGCCTACCTGATCACCACATTGGGGTGACGTAGCTGAACCGTCGCCGAGTTCGAGCCTCTATTCCAGGTTTCGCGGGATGACGCTGATCTGCATAGTCAGATTCGCATATTGTAACCGGGCCGGATCCATGACTGACGTCCGTAGAGTCAGCGAAATGTCAACCCTCTTGACATTTGACAGTGTCACACCGGCAGTGGACCAGGCACCGCCAGTCCATGTGTAATAGGTGAAATTCAAATTTGTGACGTTTTCGGCCAGAATCTGGAAATTGGGAGACGGAACAGAACCGTCAGCGTTCTTCTCGACCTCACTCCTCTGTAAGGTTGTTCCGTTTAGACTGTACTCAACGACTTCCACGATCCCGTCATTATCAATGTCTCCCTCGAACTGCAGATCGGTACTGTTGATTGACCTGAATCCCAGGGCAATTCGGTTGGAGTTTGCGGCTGTCCACCCCGTGGCTATGTCGAATATACTTGGCTGTGGATATCCCCCCATTCGCATGTCGCGATACATCTGATCGGTGGCTTCCCGCAAACCTTGTTGCACAGCCAGCAGGTCTTCTTGAAACTCCTTTCTGCCTTGCCCCTGATTTGAGAGGGCCAGGACCGATCCTAGAATGACGCTCAGGACCAAGGTCGTGATCAATAGTTCAATTAAGGTAAACCCTCTGGAATCGGGCCACACTAAACTGTTATCATAGCGGTTTGATCGTGAGTTATCGATTCTGAATGGCATCTTGGTGGTCATAACTCTGGGAGGTTGTCCCGTAAATGGAGCAGAGCTGAACCCCATTGTGTCAATCTCAGTCCGCCTGCCTCTCAATTCCCGATAGCGCCTTCCTCGAAACTGTCCCTTCCCTTACCTTTGCTTTAAGCACTTGATGTTGACCGGTTTCAGAATGTTGGACATGAAAGCACGATTGGTCCCTCCCACTCGTCCGGCCGCGACCACAATCTTCCTCAAACCATTAGAGGTGCTGACGTTCCAACGGACGTCATAAGTCTGATTGTTCATTCCGGGCACGATCTGGAAATAATTGGTTACTGGTGCCTGCAAATAGTCGATGTTTCCCAAAGCATCCAGCGCACAGCCACCGTCAGGCAGGGTAATGACCGGTTGAGCCTTTAACTGTTCCATCATCTGGACCGCCAGAGAAGTTCCTATCATATCGACCCGGTTCTCGTAATTCGCCGCCACGGAATAACTGATCAAGGAGGCAATGGAGAGAAGGCCAAAAGCCAGAATCACCAGGGATATCAATGTCTCAATTAGCGTAAATCCCTGCTGCTTCTTCGACTCCGAAAAGCCGGGAGTCCCGTGTTGAGTGGCCCCGGGTACCAAAAAATGGTTTGTCATCGCCACGTGGTTCCCCTAAGAAACCAGCTTCGTACGCGCCCTGCCGGGGTAACAGTAACGGCAGCATAGTCGCCATAAGGATCCCGAATGTATATCACACCAGCGGCCGGCATCCGGCTTGTGGTCGGAAGCTGGCTGGAGCTTACTTGAACCACAATGCCACGAGGCGTAAAGGCAAGCCCCCGGTTAGGCAGCGTTACGGGATCGGTGCTGGTGCCCATCACACTGCCGCTCAGTGATGGCGATGGCGGGGGGCAGTTTAACAAGAAACCACTCTGGGTAACCCACATGGGTGTCTCCGTCCCAGTGACGACTCCGTTTGCATCAGTGTCAAGAAAGTACCAGTCTCCTCCCGTGGAGAACAGCAGAGAGGCTGACCGGTTATGATTGATCGCTGTGAACCGGGTATTCTGCAATTGCCCTTCAACTTCATGGGCCAGTGACGACAACTTATAGGTACGAGAGGCTCTAGTCAGACTTGGAATGGTGATGGCCGCAATTACCATCGCAGCCGTCAAAGCCCCAAGAAGTTCAATTAGGCTAAATCCTGATGTCTTGTTCATAAGCCCATGTTGCTTTGAATTACGATTGGAGAGATTCTCGATTACCACTATTCGCATCGGCAAACGAGTCTCCAAATCTTTCAGAGAAGACCGCATTATACCGTTTACCTCCCCACATGCGCTAACTTTTATTCCCTTCAGGAACATGAAGAGGAACGTGGGGAAAAAATTGTCACTCTTCTAGCAATACCCTTGGAAATTTCCCGAGAGTTAGGAAAAATCTTACCAAATATTCCCTATTATAGTTCCCACAGATTGCCACCCTTAGGTCGCCACATCATATGATAATATCCTCTGTCTTAAGGTTTCTGAGGAGTTTAGGGCCGGAATCAGCACCTACGAAATTGAGAGCGAGGAGAAGTCAACAATGCCCGATCCTGATCGCTATGGTAACCTGAAGACCACTCCGACCCGGAGAGAGTTCACCAAGAATCTATTGGCTTTCTGGGTGCTAGCAGGAAATCGTTCTTCAACCCTGTTTGCTGCAAATCCTTCGAAAGCTAGCCAAATCTCACAGAGAATCACTGTGGGTGCCCATCCCTGGGTCTATGCCGCGACTCAACCTGATTACGACATTTTTCCAATTTTGGATCAGATCTTTTCCGACATGAGCTTTGCTGGAATGGATGGGATTGAACTCATGCACACTGCCTTGCGACCTTCAAGTGCGGTGGAACGAATTAGTGGATTATCAAAGAAATATAGTTTGCCTGTTATCGGCACTTCCTTTGAGGGAGCCATGTGGGACAGTCAACAACACCAGGCTGTACTCGAAGACGCTGAACTGGTGATTGGCCGTTTAGCTCAGTTGGGGGGAAGGACTCTGGGTACTTCAGTGGGAAAGGTATCGGCCAGGACCAAGACTCCGGCTCAATTGGACGCCCAGGCTGAACTTCTTCGCAAAATCATCTCGATCTGTAATACCCATGGGGTGGTGTTGAACCTTCACAATCACACCTACGAGGTGGAAAACGGAGAATACGACTTAAAAGGCACGCTCTCGCGGATTCCTGGCGTCAAACTGGGTCCTGACCTGAACTGGCTGCTGCGTGCTGGCGTAGACCCGGTAGATTTCATCAGGCGCTACAGAGACCGGATTGTCTTTCTCCACTTGCGGGACCAAAAGGTTGATGGAACCTGGTCGGAAGCGATGGGGGAAGGTAGCATGAACTACAGCGCCATTGGGCAGGCCCTTCGAGACATTCACTTCTCCGGCACTGCCGTTATTGAACTGGCCCACCCCGAAGGATTCAAGCTCACCCGTCCTCTGCGGGAGAGCTTGAAAATTAGCCGGGAGTATGTCAGGAAAACCATGGGATTCTGACTTGCCTGATTAGACATCCGAGGGCCAGACCAAACTTGACCGGATGTTATCACTGGCTGCACGGCTGACTCTCCAACCTAGGGAAACCCATCATCTCCTGAGGAGGCAATGAATGACCAAAGAAAGCTCCACTTCGAATCGTCGCAAATTCTTGAAATCATCCCTTGCAGGCACCGGAGTGCTGGTTCTCAAACACAGCACGGTGTTCGGAACGGAAGCCAACTCTTCCATAGAAGTCGGGATCCTCGGGTGCGGAGGCCGGGGAAACTACATTGGGGAGTTTTTCGTTCAGCACGCCGGGGCCAGGGTCGTGGCTCTGCAGGATCCTTTTCGCGACAGATTAGAGGCTGCTCAAAAGGCCTTTAAGGTCGAACCCTCCCGCCTGTGTGTCGGCTTAGACTCCTACAGAGACTTGATTAACTCAGAACTGGATGCGGTGATTATCGAAAGTCCTCCCTACTATCACCCTGAACAAGCAGCAGCGGCAGTGGCCGCGGGTAAGCATGTATATCTGGCGAAGCCTGTGGCTGTGGATGTGCCGGGGTGCCGGAGCATCCTGTCCAGTGCAGAAAAGGCTAGAGGACGAGTCAGCTTTCTGGTGGACTTCCAAACCCGTTCCCAGCCGGTCTTTCAGGAAGCGGCCAGGCGGGTTCAGGCAGGTGCGATCGGTGCGCCCGTTCTGGGGCATGTGTTCTATCATGCAGGAAGGCTAAATCCCAAGGAGCACCCCGGCATGTCGCCCGCAGAAGCCAGGCTCAGGAACTGGGTCTTCGACAAGGCGCTTTCGGGGGACATTATCGTGGAGCAGAATATTCATGTCTTGGACGTCGCAAACTGGTACATGCAGTCTCATCCGCTCAAGGCCTCAGGCACAGGCGGGCGGAAAGCCCGATTGGATGTGGGTGACTGCTGGGATCACTTCCTTGTGGAATATTGGTACCCGAACGGAGTGAAGGTGGACTTCAGCTCCGCTCAATTCACTAAAGGCTTTAATGACCTCTGCATCCGAGTCTACGGTACTGGCGGGACGGTTGACTCCCACTATGGCGGTGCGATCAATATCAATGGAGATGATCCGTGGAAGGGTGCTGAGAAGGACGATACCTTTCGACAAGGCGCCATTGCCAATGTAAAGGCGTTTGCTGAGAGCATCCGAACCGGCAAATTTCTGAACAATGCAGTGCCCAGTGTGGAAAGCAACTTAACAGCGGTCTTGGGCAGGATAGCTGCGTATCGCGAGGGGACTGTGACTTGGGATGAAATGATGCAGGCTAATGAGAAACTGGAAGCGCATCTGAGTCTCTAGTTCCACTCGGTAGGGACGCAGTGCCCCGCGTCCCCGAGGATACGAAACAAATCCAGAGGACGCGCAGCAGCGCGTCCCTGGCTTTAGGGAATCTGTAAAGAACGCGAAACCGATGAAGGGACTTCTTGATATTCAATACAGATTTCCAGGCGCATACCGTCATGCTGCCCAAGCCCCCCAAAGCGATCCGATGGTTTCGTGTGGTTGATACCAGCCTCAACGGTAGTGGGGATTTTCTGGAAAGTAGCCGCGAAATTCTCATTGATCCGCCGGATCATTACCCGGCAAGTCCCAGAAGTACCGTTGTTCTCTTGGGTAAATGAAATTTCTCTTTGCAGCTCTGAAAGAGGGATTGAGATAGTTCCAGCCCATCCTCAACCTAGTGAGGTTTACGCTTCGATGAACAGACGACCTTTGTTATCCAGATATGCGCTGGTTTTGCTGCTGTCAGCCTCTCGTGCTCTCGCTCAGACCGCGGAGCCACGATCGGCCTCCCTGCCGAAACCTCAGATGGATGGGGGTATGTCTCTAATGCAAGCTCTGAGACTGCGTCGATCCGCACGAGAATTCAGCAGAGAAAAACTGTCAGATCAGATTCTCTCAAATTTGCTCTGGGCTGCCTTTGGAATCAACCGGCCAGAAACAGATGGCCGGACGGCTCCCTCTGCCCATAACTGGCAGGAGATAGATGTCTACGTCATCATGGAAGGAGGGTTGTTCCGCTATGTGGCAAAGGGGCACCTTCTCGAATTGGTCAAAGCTGAAGATCTGCGCACCCAGGCAGGCACTCAGGCATTTGCCCAGGAGGCTCCAGTTAACCTGATCTACGTTTCCGATAAGAGTAAGATGGGGCAGGCCCCAGAAAACGAAAAAGAGATCTATGCCGCCGCTGATACGGGTTTTATCGCGGAGAATGTCTATCTGTATTGCGCATCGGAGGGACTTGCCACAGTGGTGCGTGCCTCGGTTGACAAAGCGGTTTTGTCCAAAACCCTGAAATTGCGCCCCGAACAGAGCATTGTTCTTGCACAGAGCGTGGGTTATCCGAAGAAATAAGATTGCTCTCTCGATCTTGGTGGTCCCATGACATTTTTCAGGTTACCACCGCCGATGAAAATGGCATTGGTAGCCACGATGAATTCGTACTCTGAATTCATCGTGGGCTTTTCACATTTGGTCAAAAGCCCACGACAAACCCAAAGCGGTTTGTCGTGGCTACCAGACCCGCATTTCATAACACTCGAGCACGTCTGGTCTCTACTTGTGGCGCGGCGGATTGCAGCGGGAAGTACGTTATAGTTTAGTGTATGAGAACCAAAACTGAGAGATGGATTGACATCCTCTTCGCAGGCATGACCGTTGCATTGCTGGGAGTTGCTCTTGTCGTCCCACTACTCGCCCGGGAGAAACATATGAATCAAGTTCAGTCTCAACACGTGCTCCCCCCTGCTGGGAAGGAGATTGCTACTTTGGCCGGTGGCTGTTTCTGGTGTTTAGAAGCAGTCTTCGACGAATTGAAAGGCGTGGAACAGGTGGTGTCTGGCTATTCGGGAGGGAAGAGCCCAAACCCTACCTATCGCCAGGTTTGCTCCGGTGCCACCGGCCATGCTGAGGTGGTTCAGATCACTTTCAATCCCAAGCTTATTTCCTTTAGAGAGCTTCTGCAGGTGTTTTTTACTATCCACGACCCGACGACATTGAATCAACAGGGTGCCGACGTCGGAACCCAATATCGCTCCGCGATTTTCTACCGTACACCTGAACAAAAGGAAGTAGCGGAAAAGGTGATTGCCGAATTGACGGCTGCTCACCTCTGGAACTCTCCGCTTGTGACGGAACTCACGCCCTTTCAGGCCTTCTACGAGGCGGAGGATTACCACCAGCGATACTACGAGAGCAATCCCGATCAGTTCTACTGCAGGATCGTGATCGCTCCAAAAGTGGCAAAGTTCCGAAAAGAGTACTTGGCGAAATTAAAGAAATAGGACCGAGCCTTCTCTTGAAGCTACCACAACATTTGGACGCAGCCAATAATCAACACTCATTTATACGCGACGGCCATTTCCTGAATCTGTTCGATATCATGGATAAATCTCCTGCCTGATCCACTTTGAGTTCATCACCGCAGATGTAAATGGTAGTCCTGGGGAGAATGTGGGAGCCGATCTCCGAGCGGCGACCAGTTTGGCCCGGGAGTTCGCCGCGACGGAGCGCGGCGACCACCTTCAAACGCCCATTTTCATAGAAGCTCTTCAAGTTCCATCAAGGACCACCTTTTCGCCAGTGGCAATTTGTTTACTGCCCGCGCAATGTGCTAGAGTCGTTGCCGGAATTGTCAGTTGACGCAGTACTGTCTGGATTTCATACGTAGCGATGGAGGGTACGCCATGATCATCGGGGTCCCTAAAGAAATTGTGGTTCGGCGAGCCGTGGAAGAAAAGCGGGTCAGTCTGTCTCCCGCAGCGGTTAGTGATCTTACCGCCAATGGGATTGAAGTCATCGTTGAAAAGGGGGCAGGTGACGGGGCACATTTCAGTGATGATGAGTACCGTGAAGCTGGAGCAAGCTTGGTGTACTCCAAGGAGGAGGCTTACAGACGGACCGACCTGGTTGTGAAAGTCCAGGCGCCTCTGGAAGAAGAATGGCCGTTCTTGAAGGAGAATCAGGTCTTGATGGGATTCTTATTGCTAGGAATCATGCCCAGGCCGCTGCTCCAGCGGGTACTAGATCAGAATATCACAGCCATCGGGATGGAATTGATTGTTAAAGAAGACGGCAGCCATCCGCTGCAACGTGCCATGTCTAAGATTGCCGGGAAAATGGCGCCTCAGATTGCAGGCCGTCTCCTGCAATCCAACAATCGGGTTGGTCGTGGGATCCTGCTGGGAGGCATTGAAGGTGTACCTCCTGCCGACGTGGTAATACTGGGGGCTGGAACCTTAGGTTCTAATGCTGCCAGATCGTTTGCAGGACTGGGTGCCACTGTCCATGTCATGGACAAAGATGTCCGGCAACTCGAAAAAGTCGCGCAGGAAACAGGTGATCGGGTAGTTACGCTTCCTTACAATCAGCGGAATCTGGCCAAACTGGTCCAGTTTGCCGACGTCCTCATCTGTGCTGTGCAGATTCCGGGAGAACGAACTCCGCAGCTGGTCAGCCGCGACATGGTGAAATCGATGAAAGCCGGGTCCGTGCTCATCGATTTCGCAGTGGATCAGGGCGGCACCTCTGAAACGACTCGGCTCACTCCCACCGAAGACATGGTTTACATTGAGGAGGGAGTGACGCATTTTGCAGTACCGAATGTCCCCTCCTGGGTCGCACGGACGGCGTCCCATGTTTTGTCGAATGTTCTCTTGCCCTATTTATTGACTGTCGGGAATAAAGGAATTGTCGGAGCGTTGAAACTCTCACCCGAAATCAGGGCGGGGGTTTGCACTTATGATGGGCATGTCACAAGCACCCACCTTCCTCAAGGTCTCGGCAAAGGGTATCAGCCGGTAGAATCGATCCTGCAATAAATAGGAGGAGGCCATGACTTGGTTGAATCAGTACAAGCAACGGCTCTGTACGGCCGAGGAAGCAGTTTCGGCCGTGAAATGCGGCGATCGAATTTATATTAGCGGCAACGCTGCAGCCCCCCGCTGCCTTCTGGAAACCCTGGCCCGCCGGAAAGACGAATTGCATAACGTGGAACTTGTACATGGGCTGTTGATTGGACAAGATCCACTGGCACAACAAGAGATGGCCGGCCACTTCCGCCACAATTCCCTGTTTGTCGGCTCTGCCGACCGGGAGGCTGTCAATAGTGGCCGGGCTGACTATATCCCGGTCTTCCTGCACGAGATCCCCGGACTTTTTTATTCCAAGTTGCTTCCTCTGGATGTGACCATCCTTCATGCAACGATGCCGGATGAACACGGGTTCATGAGCCTTGGCACTGAAGTCCTGGCCTCCAGGGCTGCTCTTGAGAACTCCAGGACGGTTATTATCCAGGTCAATGACAAGATGCCCCGCACACTCGGCGATTCTTTTGTTCACGTTTCCGCCGCTCATAAGATTGTCGAAGTCTCGGAAACCCTCCCGACCCTGCTGAAAAAAGGGTACACGGAAATCGAACAAAGAATTGGAGAACACATCGGCGGTCTAGTTGATGATGGAGCCACGCTGCAACTGGGCATCGGGGGCATCCCGGATGCCGTCCTGGTTGCCCTGAAGGATAAGAAAAACCTGGGAATTCACACCGAGATGATTTCTGACGGAGTCAAGGAGGGTATCGAAGCAGGTTTTATCACCGGTGCGAGGAAGACGCTACATTCCGGCAAAGTGGTTGGAACATTCATCCTCGGCAGCCAGGCCCTCTATGATTTCGTACACAACAACCCCAGTTTCGAACTCCATCCCACCAACCACACCAACAACCCGCTGGTGATAGCTCAAAACGAAAAGATGGTATCGGTTAACTCAGCCATTGAGATTGATTTGACGGGTCAAGTTTGCTCCGATTCCATCGGTCCCTACATTTACAGCGGATTTGGAGGGCAGGTAGACTTCGTTCGAGGTTCAGCAATGTCCCGGGGGGGAAAACCGATCATCGCTCTCCCCTCAACGGCCAAGGAAGGAAGCTTCTCCCGTATCGTTCCATTCTTGAAGCCCGGGGCTGGGGTAGTGACCAGCCGGGCTGATGTCCACTATGTGGTGACGGAGTATGGCGTGGCCTACCTGCATGGGAAGAATCTGCGAGAACGATCCAAGATCTTAATCTCCATTGCTCATCCGAACTTCCGGGAAGAATTAGAGAGGGCCGCTCGCGACAGGTTGATTCTAACAGATTGAGGAGGATGGGACGGTAGGATGTTTTAGCCGAGCGCGGTAGCGCGTTAAGGATCCTCGTAGGGCCGAGGTCGAGGTGCCAACAATTGCGGCCTTCTCAACTCTTTGGGTTCAGGGCTGCCAGGCGCTGTTCGATTTTGCCAAGCCGCAGTAACAATTCTCCTATTTCCAATTCAGCTTTGAGATTGACACGGTAGTCCAACTCACTTCGCAACCGGTCTTTAACATCTTGTCGATTCTGGCTCATCATAATGATCGGCGCTTGCACGGCGGCCAGCATGGAAAGGAAGAGGTTGAGCAGGATGAACGGATAAGGGTCCCAGGGTTTTTGTAGGACCTGATTAATTGAGACGTAGACGATCAACACAATTGCAAAGGTAGTGACAAATTTCCAGGATCCACCGAATTTGGCCACCAGATCTGCCAGGCGGTCCCCATAGGTTTCGGCTTCCTCGATTTCCGTGTTGGGGTTGCGGGAAACCCGTGTCCGCATCAGCTCGTGAGTTGCCCGTAATTGCTTTTCGATCATGGTCATCATGTCCAGACCGGCCAGGGGCTTCTGATGCAGCAGGGTGCTGATGTCGTGACGGTCAATCTCGATGGTACATGTCTCCTCGACAGCTACTGCGGTTGTGAGATGTACATCACCGGCCAGTAAAGAGGACATCCCCAAGAGTCCGCCGGCGTCCACGACATCGACAATCACATTGTCTTCGGCAATGTCGATAATGCTGACGTTCACCCGGCCATATTGAACGAGATAGGCGAAGCTGCCCGGGTCGCCCGCCTTGAAAACAGTCTCGCCTTTAGCAAATGCACGCGAAGATACTTGCTGAGCCAGGACCTGCCGTTCATCGGCATCCAGCAAGGAGAATAACGGAACATCGTTAAAGATATCGGGGTTGACCATAGTTCCACCTTATTATCTCAATTTTGAGCTTACTGATTGTGGCCCTCCAAGAGTCAATGAGTCATTTGGAGGCTGTACTGGTTTGAAGTAACGATCGTATTTTAAAGGCTGGCCGTATTTCCATGGCTTGTACGAATTACAGAAGTCAATCCGGTCTCCCAACGTCGGATGGGTTGAACGCCAGATGACTACGATAGGGTGGGGGCGTGGCACCCCCAGATCCTCAGTCATTAACTTAACAAAGGCCATCGCTGCGGCCCGGTTATTTTGAGTAACCTCCAGGCCAAAACGATCCGCTTCATGCTCCTGACAACGACTGTAAGCGTTGGCTATGGGGGAAGCCACAAGCCACATTAGACCAGCCAGGAGGAGAATGAGAGGCAATGAGGCAATGTCGGATAGTTCATCGAATCCGAACCGAGTCTTGTACCTATTGATGAGCCCGATTGAGAGGCGATTGGCAACAAACAGGGTCGCAAGGATCAGGGCGGAAAAGAAAAGTACCCCCTTGTATACATGACCTAACACATAGTGTCCCATTTCATGGCCAATGGCAAAAAGCAGTTCGTTAGGGGTCAGTTTGGCAATTATTGTGTCCCAAATTACAATCCGTTTGGTACCCAAGAACCCAGCCACATATGCATTCATCGTCTTAGTGTCGACACTCTTGTTGACTTCAAAGACGCGGCTTCCCTCAATTCCCGCTCTATTGGCCTGTGCCAGGATCTGAGCCTCCAGGGTCTTGTCCTTCATCGGGCCGTAATCATTGAAGAGGGGGTCAATCCAGATCGGACTGATCAGCATCACAAAAAACAAGAAGGGAACCATGACCAACCCAGTATAAAACCACCACCGCTGAGGGCTCTTTTTCAGCAGCCAGTATGGAATCCATAAGAACAGAAATCCGGCGACACAAGCGACCCCTAGAGATTTCAGTTCGTCTCCAAACCATTTGCCGAAAGTCTGATTCGAAAGTCCGTAAGCGTGTTCCCGCCAGAAACTCTCATAGTAAGAGAGGGGCAAATCAATGAGAAAATTCACCAATGAAAATAGAATGAAGTAACCCCCAATTGTAAAGAACCAATTGCGACCGAACTTCCTGGCCAGATTTCGTAGAGAGGCCGAAAAACCCGTCAAAAGAAAGACAGCCGGTACCAGGAGTCCCCAGATCAAATCAATGACCCAGAGAGCCACCCCTCCCTTGTAATAGTGCACGGCTTTTTCGCTGGGTTCAGGGATGGCAACCGGGCTGGCTTCCCCTTCTGAGGTCTGGGAAGTAACTGGAGAATCGAAAGCTAAATTGCCGTATTCCATACGGGTATCCGGTCCCGCGGAACCGACAGAGGCATCGGCCACCCTCTGCGGGTCTTGTCCGAGGAGGGCTTGCCGTTGAGCCGGGTCGGATGTCTTGCCAAGGCTAGTCAGAGAGGCATAGAAGATCAATATCAATGAGAAACAAATTAGAATCAACGGCTTGGTCTGATTCATCGCCCCCCCTTCTCCTGAACTCAGATTGGGCTTTCTCCTTCTATACCTTTTTTTCACGACAATTAGAATTTCTAAAATCCCTGAACTTCATTGTTGTTTTCTGCGTATCATACTCTAAAAGAAAGGGGGAAAACCATGCTCGCGATATTGCTTTTCCCGTTGCAGGCGATCGTGTTTCTGGTCATGCTGCCCTTCAGAATCCTCGGATTTCTGCTGCTTTTCCCGATCAAACTTCTGTTCTTCCTGTTGGCGATCTTCTTAATCTTGCTACTAGTACCTCTGATGGCAGCCGTACTCCCTTTGATGCTGCTGGCAATCCCGGTTCTTCTAATAATTGGAATTCTAAAGTTAGTGCTTGGTTGAGAAGACATCGAGTGCCCATATTGTCGTCACTTTACCCTGTGGGGGGAGCTTGCCCGCAAGAGTCTCCCATAACCTTTCCAAGTTTGCCACCGCGGATGAAAATGGCAGGGGTAGCCACGATGAATTCGTCCTCTGAATTCATCGTGGGCTTCTCATATGTAGTCAAAAGCCCACGACCAACCAAAAGCAGTTTGTCGTGGCTAGCAAAACTCGATTTTCATAGAACCTCTGGCGTTTGCCCATTCATAAGAAGTAGTGCTTGACCTCTTCCATCCTCGGTCTATCTAATTACTGCGAACCGTTTCCAGTCTTCCTCCATGCTGGAAGCGAATGGAATCGTGATCATTCCGCGGGGAACTCTTGAATCTTTTTGCAGGAATTCGAATCTACAGGGATAATAAGGCTGGTTGCGTAGGCAACGGAACGAACCTAATTGAGGATAGTATCACCACTGTATGCGAACGAAAGGAAGAAAATCTATGCCCGAGTGGTTGTGGATAGTGGTATTTCTGGCAGTTTACTTTATCACCATGCGCTGGGTCCTACCCAAACTCGGTGTTTCCACTTGAATGGCCAACTCCTGTAACGTCGAGTCTCGACATGGAATCGAAACGAATACGGGGAATACGAACTCTCAAAGGCAAGAATCCAAAGTTGGAAGAGGTAATTGACCGATCGCTATCTCAAGTGGGATCGATGGCTTCTCGCAGCTTTGCATTCGCAACTGAAACTGTCTTGACGAGATTCTTATTTCCAACGGCGTAGGTGCCGGATCAGTCGACTAGATGAGATCCGTTACCAAGGAAAGTTATGGCTGCAGTCGCATGGTTTCCCTCGGAGCGCTTTCCAGCCCTCTCTGGCAATGATCGGAACCATGATCATTGCTGCTACCGGGTCAGCCCACCACCATCCTAGGATTTTATTCAACAATAGGCCACCCAAAAGGATGACGGAAAGATAGGCGCAGAATTCTGTTTGCCGCGCCTCTGCCTTCAAGGCTCCACTTTCAATAGCCCGTGCGACCTTCCGCTTCGCCTGAGCGAGCAGCGGCATAATTACCATCGAAACAGATGCCAGGATGATCCCGGCGATGCTTCCTTCAGGCGCGTTGCGGTGCCACAAGTCTCCTGTCGCCTCATAGCTTATATAGACAGCGAGTCCCATGAAGCAGATCCCGACAATTCTTAAGCTTATGGTCTCGGCATGCTGACGTTGCTTCTGATCGAAGTCCGAATTCAAACGCCAAAGGAGGGTGGCACTGGATGTTACCTCAATCACGCTGTCAAAGCCGAAGCTCACCAGAGCAATACTGCCCGCAATGACCCCGGCGACGAGAGCAACCAGCGCTTCCAAACAGTTATACCCAAGAGAGATGTACTGCAGGAGGAGGCCGCGACGGACCCATGTGTCTCGGTTGATTGGAGCAACTAGAATGGACATCAGTGTATAAGCTCAGCAAGTACGGCCGCATCCACAAAGGCTTGGAAGACCCCCAGCTGAGAAGTGTAACATAACGGGACATACGGTTTCTTGCATGTTCCTTTGTTTCATCATCTGGAGTTGCCCCCCAGCCACCGTCAAGGGTCAGTTCCCGGGGTGAAACGCGCGTTCCTGCACGAGTTCTACATGCGAATGTGGAGGGGGATACCGTGTACGTGCCGCTCTGCCCTGACTAAGCCATCACTCGTGCCCTCCTCAGTTCTTGACTTTCCACTTTGTCATATGTTTATCTTGCACCGAAAGCCGCCAGAAAGCTTTGCTTCCATTTGGATGGGACTGTCCGAAAAATTTATGAATCTTTTTCATGACACTAGAATCTAAAAAGCCAGAGACGGAACTCGAATGGGTCCGGAAGGCTCAGGACGGTGACCTGGAAGCGTTTGAATCACTGGTGAGCCTGTATGAGAAGAGGATTTACAACATTGCCCGCCGCCTTCTGGAAAGCGAGGCGGATGCAGAAGATGTCCTTCAGGAAGCCTTTCTTAAGGCCTTCGAAGGTCTGGGCAAGTTCCGCGGCGAAGCCAGTTTCTACACTTGGCTAGTAAAGATTGCGGTGAATGCATGCCTGCAAAGACTTCACCAGCGAAAGAAGTGGGCAACAGTTTCACTGAATGACACGGACGAGAGGAACAATGACGACGACTATCGTCCCCGTGAGGTGGTGATCTGGGAGGATAACCCCGAGAAGATTTACTCCCGGAAGGAGCTTAGGGAGATTTTAAATGCGGCAATATCCTCTCTGCCCACGATTTACCGAATGGTTTTTTTGCTCAAGGATATGGAGAACCTGTCGGCCGATCAAGTCGCCGGGATCCTGGGGATTTCTTTGCCGGCTACCAAGTCTAGGCTGATTCGAGCGAGGTTAGAGCTTCGCGAACGCCTTGGGAATCATTTCCGCAAGAAGAGCGCAGAGATTCTTCCACTCGATCACACCCACGGATAGCTGGAGCAAGCGCTATGGATTGCAGACGATTATTGGAAGAATTGAATCTATACATTGATGGCAGCCTTGAAAAAGAGATTTGCGAACAGCTGGAGGCTCACCTCCAAGACTGTCAACGTTGCCGCATCGTCCTCGATACTATCAAGAAGACAATTACCCTCTTTCGAGACCAGGAACAGGTGGAGATTCCCTTGGCAGTTCAGGAGCGTCTTCATCAAGCTATCCGGACCCACTGGCACAAATCCAAGTAAGAATTCCTGAATCCTTTTCCGGCATTTGGAATCTATAGGGGATGGATTGAACTATCCCCGATTCCGCCTGGCCTGGAACGTTCGGGACCTTTAGGATGCCCTCATGAAATCTAATGACCGCTCTGATGTTGGTCTCGTAGGAGTGAGACATGACCCCTTCAAGCTCACCCCCGCGGATGAAAAGGGGTTTGATTCCCCCTTTGAAGGGGGCGAGGGGGTTGTCTCTGTTCCGGACCGACCGATTTGCTCGATGGAGGCACAACCCCTCGGCAGCCCTGGCTGCCGACCCCCTGAAGCTGTGAAGAATTCGCCCGGTGGGGGCACCGGGCCTCCAACGGCGCTCGAAACTCCTTGCGAATCATTGGAGGCGGCGTGCCCTCACGCCGTGCTTTCCAGATATTCCAA
>DATKMG010000037.1:0-10969 GCA_035541995.1 Terriglobia bacterium | reverse complement strand
TACGGCTAGTGTTGATGGGGAGACCCAGGAGGAAATCGGCGTAGTCGAATCCTGTGGCAAAACCGTCGAAATTCAGGACGCCAAAGTCGCTTTGCGGTTGAGCTGAAATGTTGCCCCGATTACGCCGCATCAGAAAACCCGTCTTGAGATTGTGTTTTCCCTTGACCCAGTTGACGTTATCCAGCAGTTCAAAAGTCTCTGCCATCCAGAAGTAACTGGGGTACTCCTGCATTGTGGAGAAATTGTTATAACTCACATATGGAACCCCTTGGAGTTGCCCCTTGTTGCTGAGATCAATCCCCTGGAGTCCGACCTGCTGGACTACGCTGGCCCCGTTATGGACACCTCCCAGTGTTGAGTAGTCACGTGAGTAGCCAAAACGGAACTCATTGAGCAGCGTGGGTGAGAATATGTGAGTTTCTGACACTTGCAGATTTCGAACCTGGCGCTCCTGGGTACGCTGGAAGATGAGCGGTATATCAGCATCAGCCTGGTTTGGCAACGGCAAGAAACGAAGGTTCACCCGGGTGGAGATATTATCTTTGGCAGTAAGCTGGTGATCCACTCGGACTGTAAAGCGGTTGTTGTGCTCGGCAGATGGGAAGAAACCCAACCAGTTGCCGGAATATTGATTCGCCGGACCATAGTTGGGATCCAAGAAACCAAAATTCTGAAAGCCCAGCGCCACCGAACTGATCCGCTCCTTGGGAATGATGTTTCCAGTGAAAGGCTGGCCTGTGGTTGGATCTTTAATGACTGTGTCGGGCAGGATTTCCGAAAAGTCGCCATTCCGCATCTTCAAGGTCGGGACATTAGCGAGATAATAGTCCCCGCCTGGAAACTTCTGCTGTTCCCAGGTGAAATAAAAGAAGGTGCGGTTCGTTCCATTGTAGACTTTCGGGATGACAATAGGCCCTCCCACGCTCCCTCCAAAATTATGCTGGGTTGGACCCTTGCCCTTACTGTCGGAATTCGCCTGTCGAGCGTTGAGAGCGTAATTACTGGTAATGAAAAAAGCACTCCCATGCAGCTGGTTTTCCCCCGAACGGCTGGAGATGACAATCGTCCCCACTCCAGGGTATTCGGCCGAGTTGTTACTGCTCAAGACCTTCATTTCTTTGATCGATTCCAGGGAGGCTTCGACCATGGGGCCGACCTGGGCGCCAAAAAGGGCCGAATTGCTGGTCGTCCCATCAATAGTGAAATTCGTATTGATACCGCGTAGACCTCCCAGAGAATAGCTGGAGCCATCACCCTGGTAATTGAAGGAACTCAAGAAAAAGTAGTTGATCGTGCTCCGATTGTTGAGGGGAAGGTTGAGCAAGTCTTCTCGGGGGCGAACGTCTCCCAGTTGGGCGTTTTCTGTGTTCAGGGAGGGCGTCGCGCCCGTAACCTCGATGCTCTGGGCGATGTCGCCAACCTCCAGGGTCACATTGAACCGTAGATTTTGCTGGGTCGTCAGCGTGAGGCTGCTACTGTGGACTTCTTTGAAACCTGATTTTACAATCGTTACTGTGTACGTACCTACCGCTAGGTACCCAAAGGTGTAATTCCCCTCCTGGTTTGTAGTCGCAGTGCTTT
Source organism: Terriglobia bacterium (assembly GCA_035541995.1). Lineage (GTDB taxonomy): Bacteria > Acidobacteriota > Terriglobia > Versatilivoradales > Versatilivoraceae > DATKMG01. The sequence continues at coordinate 9,388 of DATKMG010000037.1, read as the reverse complement.
TTATGCCCGTGCCTTCATTGAGCAAAGTCACTTGGGCCTCGGGTACAACGGCACCATTGGGATCCGTAACGGTTCCCGTGATCGAGCCTAAGTAGGATTGGCCGATTGCCAATCCTGTGAGGAGTAGAAACAGAAGACCTATCCAGGTCAGCTTGGACATACTTCTCATACAGATCTCCTTTCAAGTGAGTCCGATAGAAAAGCCCTGTGATGGCAGAAAAGGTCAGGATTGCACATCACGGGTTTACTTGGGTTATTGTTGAACGCAGATTTCGGGAATCTGCCTCAGCGATGTCTATGTCTGCATCGCCTTTATCTTCAGTTCTAAACACATCAACGTTTGGGAATGCGATTTGGGACAAGAAAAGTAAATGAAGGAAGAGAATGACAATCCCGGATGTTATTCGCCTCAAGCGCTTCCCATGACGAAACGATCGCCACGATGGCACACTTCATTTACACGAGCATGCACCTTTAACCACCGCGTCGATAGAGCTAACGCATTCCGTAGGCGTAATCAAAACAAACCACAGAGACACTGAGGCCACAGAGGCAAACCCGCATGCACGTCGAACTCATCGCCCAGTTGAATTTTCGGGTCCTTTTTCTTTGTGCCTGAGGCATTAAACGGGGAGGATGAACCGTTTGCATTGAATTCATAAAATCCCCACGAGTCTCAAATTATTACGTCTTTGAGATTCTGACTTTGTGTTCTCGGTGCCTCCGTGGTAATCCATTATCCCTTGGCCCGGCGCAATGAATCTTCGCCAAGCAAGTGCAAATCACACGCCGCTTGCGATTGTCACGAGCCCAGGTCGCACTGCGATATGAATTACAGCCCGGAGATTCTCTGTTTAAAAGTCGAAACGAAGGCCCAATTGAATGGATCGAGGTCCGCCGCCCAGTGTGTCGCGGCGGTCACCTTGAACGGTCGTTATCTTCCCGACATTCTGGCTCGAGATGTCAAGGTAGGGGTTGCCGAAATTAGGATGGTTAAAAATATTCGTAGTGGTCACGCGGAATTGCAGCTTACCTTTTTCTCCGACGTCAAAGTGCTTGTACAAGCCGAAATCGAAATTGGCCAAGCCGGGGCCCACTATGACCCCGCGGGAACTGTTTCCGAATCGCCCATTGGGTGGGAGGGCAAAGGCACTGGCATCAAACCAGCGTGAAATGGTTGGATCCGCCAGCCCGGGATTGCCCAATTGATCGGGACGACCTCCTTCAGTCCGTGTATTGGAAGGATCAGATCCGCTGAAGCTAGGTGTTAAGAACTGCCCCGTTTGCACCACGGCGACTGCCGAGACTCGCCAGTTATCAAGCAGATGCCGGATTACCCGTGGTATGCTGGACTCAGAGAGCTTCCACCCTCCAAAAGGAATTTCGTAAAGTGCCTGGCCGACAAACCGATGACGAGGCATCCAGAATATATTGCCCATCTCTCGTCGACGATCATAAGGGTTTTCGATGTTGCCAGTTTCATCATCATCCCCGACGTCGGTAAGGTTCTTTGCCCAAGTCCAGCCGGATTGAAAAGTCAATCCCCGGGTGAACTTCCGCTCAATGCCCAAATCGAGGGCATTGAGTTTCTGAATACCCCCATCCTGAACAAAATTAACTTGAGAGAAGTTTGGGTAACTGAAAGAACCCCTGCCTGAAGCGTCACTGCTTGGAAAGGGTTTGTTAATATCACCAACATACGGGATATTGACGGACATAAAGCCGCGGTAAGTTGCTCTTGCAAGGATGGCAGAAGGAAACTCGTGCTCTAGGGTGAGGTTCCATTGCTGAGTATAGGGGGTGGCCAGGTCTTTTGAAACCGGAGTAATACTCTGCGCGGAAAGTCCCTCCGCAGGGAAGGGATTGGGGAATTGGAAGCTAGGTGTCCCGTGGTCTATTGTATTTTGATACACTTCGTTAACTTGAAATGGTCCCCCACTGAAGCGTTCCATCAGGGTTGCAGCCAGGTGCGTATAATAGAGGCCATATCCGCCCCGAAAAACCGTATGATCGAGAAATCGATACGCCAAGCCAAGTCGGGGGCCGAAATTCCTGTGGTGACTTTCCAGCAACGAGCGGGAAGGAAATCCCGCCTCGTCAGAAGTTACCATGGGAATCGATGGGGGGAATATAGGGCTCACCAGCTCTTGTTGCACTTCCGAGGATGGCACAACGAGATCCCCGCTTCCAGGGTCGAAGCTGTACCGCATGTCGTACTTGTCGACAGGAGGTGAGAAATAATCGTATCGCACGCCAAAGTTCAGGGTCAGTTGTGGAGTCAACTGGAGGTCGTCCTGCAGGTAAAGGCCCAGTTCGCTGTACCGGTTATAGCGTGGCTGAGATCTCTGGAAACGGCTACTGGATTGGGGAATGCCAAGCAGGAAATCAGCATAATCGAAACCAGTGGCAAATCCGTCGAAAGAAAAAGTTCCAAAATCGCTGTCGCAGCAATTTGAAATGTTGCCGCGATCACGTCTTAACATCGTTCCCATTCGCCAACCGTGTTTTCCTTTTGAATAGGTGACGTTATCCAGAAACTCATAGGTCTCGCTCATCCAGAAATAGCTCGGGAGTTCAGTCATGGCAGAGAAATTAACAAAATGGAGGCTGGGGACTCCCGTCAGATTCTTCCTTGTCGAAACATCTATTCCCTCAAGCCCGAACTGATCCAGAAGTTCGCTCCCGTTATGAAACCCGTCTTGCCGGGAGTAGTCCCGTGAATACCCAACGCGGAACTCGTTTAAGAGTTGACTTGAAAAGACATGGGTCTCTGAAACATAGGTATTTCGTACCTGACGATCCTGTTCGTGCCGAAAAATCGGCAAATCAGCATCGTAGACCACCGGCAATGGAATCGATCGAAGATTCAACCGGAAGGACAACGTGTCGTTAGCCTTCATTTGGTGATCGACCCGAACCATGACCCGGTTATTGTATTCGTGGACTGGACGGAGACCGCGCCAGTTGGCTGAAAGCTCGCTGGGGGAACCGAAATTCGGGAGCAAAAACCCGAAATCCTGAATATTCAATGCAACCGGGCTGATGCGGCCGGATGGGATGATATTACCGGGAAAGGGCTGACCGGTCGCAGGATCGAGAATCACAATCTTTGGCAGGAGTTCAGAGAAGTCGCCTTGCCTCATCTGCAGGGTTGGCACATTGGCCGTCGCTGCTTCAGATCCCTGAAATCGCTGTTGTTCCCAGGTGAAATAATAGAACGAACGGCGATGCCCGTCATAGATTCTCGGAATCACGACCGGTCCCCCCATGCTCCCACCAAATTCGTACCGACTGGGACCGCTGGGTTTATCAAGTAAAAAGGGGTTCCGCGCATTAAGGGCGTTGTTGCTCGTGACGGCAAAACCACTGCCGTGCACTTCGTTTCCGCCGGCACGGCTGGAAACCATGACCGTGCCTACGCCAGGGAACTCAGCTGAGTTATTGCTGCTAAAGACCCTCATCTCGCGCACCGACTCCAGAGAACTCTCGGTCATCGGACCAACCTGTCCGCCAAAGAGGGCAGAGTTGCTGGTGACTCCGTCAAGGGTGAAGTTGGTGTTGAAGCCGCGCAGACCGCCCAGCGAATAGCTGGAACCATTTCCCTGATAATTGAACGAGCTCAAAAAGAAAAACTTGATGGTACTGCGGTCATTCACAGGCAAGCTGAGGAGGTCGTCCCGCGGACGAACGTCGCTAAGCTGGGCGTTTTCAGTGTTGAGGTCCGTCGGGGAATCGACGACCTCCAGCACATCGCTGCGATCACCCAGCTCCAGAATGAAATCGACGCGAACCGCCTGTTGTACGCCGAGTCGAATGCCGGCACGGACACTCGGCTTGAAGCCCTGCAATTCAACGGTAATCCGATAATTCCCTTGCGGCAGGAGAGGACAAAAGAAATACCCTTCCCGGTTTGAGAACACCGCCCGCTGGGTCCCTCGCTCGAGGTTGAAGGTTAAAACGTGAGCCCCTTCGATGACACCCCCCGCGCTGTCGGTGATCCGGCCGCTCAATAGGGCTGTATTGGTTTGGGAGGATAGCCTCCCTGTCAGGAATAAACACAACACCACTGCAATCAGCACGTGCTTAAGATGCTTTCCTGTCACGTCTGACTCCCGACTGCGATTTCCCCTGGATCTGCTTCCGTGAGCTAAAGGGTTGACGAGGGTATTCTAGTGAGAAGCCCCATCACTTGCCACTGTTTTTGGGGATTAGGGCGTGGACCAGCCTGCTTGGTTCCTGTCTTGATTTCTCGCTACTAAGCCTTAGCGCAGCCTTCGACTGCCACCAAAAACTAAACGCAGAGACGCGGAGATGCAGAAGAGGATCCCGGACACGGATGGACACTGAAAAACCAGAATCAGAGAGATAAACTCATAAGCCTCAGTCCGACTGCCTTTTATTGCGGCCTCCCATGCGTGGCCAGCTGATTTTCCACAGAGGAAAATTCCTTGGCGATTTCTCTCTCCAGGCCCGCACATTTGCTGGGCAAGTCGGCATAGATCGAGAGCAATCCTTGTGCAGCCTGCCCTGAATCTTCAGTTGGTAGTCCCGCCCCAGCAAAAAGGCCATTGGTCAAGAGGTCCATTTGTTCCACATTGTGGAAAACCACGAGGGTCTGACTCACCCAATCCGAGGCCGCTACGCTTGATGAAGTAATGGATTCCACAGACTTACTCGAAGGGGACGAACCCATTCCGCTAGGAACAGAAGACAGGATTGGTCCGAGTAAGCCATGGGAGCGGCCGAGGTCATTTTGAATTTCGCGCAGGTGATCTCGGACCATCGCTTCGAGCAACCATCTCGACTGCATGCGTACATGGACCACCTTGGTAGGACCAAATGCTTCCGCCAATCGGCGTAAGGCCCAGGCGTTTGAGAGTGTTGACCGGGAGAGAGTCACTGCCTCAGTGGAAAGCTCTGAGATGCTATAGCGGATCTTGGCATCCTTTTCAGAAGAGGGATTGCTGTCTGATTTTGCAAAATACTGCTCAAGCTGTTCCTGAATAGGTAATCTGGGAGATCGAACCGTTATTGTCGGTTCAGGGGATGGAGCGTTTGTGGCGGAGGTCTGGCCCTGGATGGCAGCCGGGATACCAGCCTTCATCGCCTCCTGAATCGTCTGAAGCCTCATGGTGACAAAGGGAACTCTTCGTAGCTCCCCGATTAATTTCTCCTTCTGCTCAGCCGAGGCAGCCAGCCCACGAACCTCAATCCTCCCCTTGGCGACAGGTACCACCTCGATCGATTCACCCAGACAGGCCTTGACCCGATGCAGGGCGTAGTGAGCCTCAATTTCTGCCGCAAGGAGATCGGCGGGATCTGGAGACACAATCAATGGCGTCGCCGGGGCAGAGACATCCACTGCTCCCGACGGAGCCGGCATGAGGCTCGCAAAGATGGCAGGATCGAGGGTATTCAGGGCCACCACCTGGAATCTTGATTCGGTGACCTGGAAGTCTTGAATCCCCTGAACCCCTTGGACTCTGAGACGCTGCTCCACGGGATGCCAATCAGTAACCCGCACAAGAATTTGACCTCTGACGATGGCATTCTCTGTAAATGGCCCGGAAGGCTCGCTCGTAAGGACATATTCCTTCAGTCCGTCAGACGTCTCCACTTCTTCGACCTGGTCGATTCGTCTTCGAGCGTGACTTTGCCATGCTTCAAAAGCCTCCGGAGACAATGGCCTTCGTTGGTCCATCCGGTTAGCCTGGTACACCTGGTTTAACTCAGACAGGACGGGGGGAAGACCGCTCAATTCCGAGTTTAGCTCTTTCGAGTTGGAGGGAGGACTAGTCTTGTCCTGTCCTCCCACGCTCGCAGGTTTTGGCTCCCCCCGGACGGATGAGTTACCTGGAGCAACCGGGGATTCTCCTTGGTGGGGAACAAAATAGGCACCACTGGCAGATTCCACCCGTTGGGTGAAGCGGTTATGACTGGCGTCATTCCAAATCTCCCAGGTTGCCGCATCTTCATGAGCAGTGAGCGATGATTTGCGATGTACTCGGAGCTTTTGGTAGATAACCGGAGCCGTGACGATGTGGATCCTCTGTTCCTCAGCCGTAATCGTGCGTTTTAACAACTCTTTGGCTGAAACAGGAGGGGCGGAACTGATCCGGATCAAGAAGACAGCCACGACCACAATTAGAACAGCAAGAGCAGCAGCCAAACTGACTGTAGGGCTAAGGGAGTGAGTGAGCGAACCCAGCCATTGAGAGAAAGGGGTTACTCCGGCGCTCTTGGAAGGACTACGCTTCGAAGGGGGAATGCGACCCAGCTTTTCGGCCTGCGCATATCCGACCTCCAGCGGGGGGCCTTTCCAGACTCGTTCAAAAGGAGGAATCTCCTGGGGAACGAGCTGAGAGGAAGCTTCAGTATATGTTTCGACGTCGCGGACCAATTCAGCCAAGCGAAGGCGTATTTCCCAGGACTCTTCATTCAGCACCTCAATCTCCGCGTGGCGTTCTGTCGTGACTTCGCCGTCTAAATACGCAAGCAACTCAGCGTCGTCCGGCAGATCGGGCTTCCCCAACCGATCCCTTTTTTTCCAGAATCTCAGCATGGGCACCTCGGAATTTCCGCAAAGCCCGTGTGATGAACTGCCCCACGGACTGAGGATTCATATGCAACACTTGAGCCACCTCACGATAGGAGAGACCCCAGCGTCGAAGCGCCAGGCAATCTTGCTCCTTCTTGCTCAACTGGTCGAGCGCAAGCCTCGTAAGCTGCCGTTTCTCCTCGTCGAGCAAGATCTCTTCCGGCGTCCTGGCCTGGGAGGTGTGAAGCAAGACGAGCTTCCCCTCCTGGACCTCTTTCTGATAAACCTCACGAGTTCGGGACCTTCGCAACAAGTCAATTCCTTGATTCCTTGCCATATAAAAAAGCAACGCCCGGTCACAGTTGCAGGTCGGCTCATCCTTCTGAAGTCTATAGAAGTTCAAGAACACCTCTTGCACAACTTCCATGGCATCATCGACATTGTTGACAAACTGATACACGTAGCGGTAGAGGTTTTTGTACTCAGCGCGAAAGAAGGTTTCGATTTGAGAATCTTTTTCTTCTTTGCCCACGATTGCTCTTGTCACCTATAACTCTCAAACTAAACAACGTTTGAGTCTGCATTTTGGGACAGGCACCGGCCAGGTTTTCCCGAGAAAACAGTTCGATGAAAGGGGATTGGCGCAGAACAGCGCAAGTTTGAACCCAAAGGCACTCTGTATCAGAATCCCAGGTAAAGAATTACAGGGTCCGACCAGAGTTATAGCCTATTTACCTTATCCCGCACCGTCTGCGGGCTAAGTATATACCAATTGTTCGTTCAAGATAGACAGATTACCCGGGCGTCCGGGCAAGGTGCAATTCAAAGTGGGACAGAATTCAGGCTGCTCATGAATTTATCGCGCATTTGAATGTATGTCTAGGTTGAACCGCCTTTCGAGGTTCACTGAGCAGGACAGTCCTATCGCGCGGGATTCCGTGCTCGTGCAATCTTTCGAAGGTGGCTGGGTCGAGTGCATAATTGAGTACCCAATCGGCAGGAAGTCCATGTAGATTGACAAAAGTGTCGACGGTGGAAGGGGAAGAAAAGACAATTCCGTCTATATTGTGAAGATCTGGAGGCCCATGAAGTTCCCCCGAGATCGCTCCAAATCGAGGGAAATCTCCTCCATCCAGGGGATAGTGTATTAAGCGCTCGTTCGACCGAAACCCCGAGATATCCGGTCCTGTGTAAAGCAGGGTTCGATGGCGATGCCGATCTCTAACCACGTTCCCGATGATCACAAGAAGAGGGGACTCCAATTCATGAGTTCCCATTTCTTCCAGTGTCGTGACAATTCCATGCTCGTCAGACAGGCTGGCCTTTTGCACGAGAGCGACAGGAGTCTTGGGGTTCAGCCCTTTTAACAATAGTTCACCGGATAGGCTAGCCACGCGGGAGGCGGCCATGTAATAGACCAGAGTTTGTCCCTCCTCCTCGGAGTGGCGGGGGCCATCCCCGCAATGGGCTGTCTTCAGGGTAACCGACCAGGAAACGCGGCGCTTGCTTAGGGGAATGTTGAAAGCCGCGGCGGCAGCGTTGGCGGCACTCACTCCCGGAATGACCTCTACCGCTATCATCCTCCTCAACAAGTACTCGGTTTCTTCTCCGCCGCGTCCAAAGACAAAAGGGTCACCACCCTTCAACCTGGCCACCGCTCTGCCAAGCAGAGCAGACTGGCACATTAACTCATTGATGGCTTCCTGGGCCTCGGCGTGATTCCCTTTTCGTTTTCCCACATACTTCTTACGTCCCGGGTACCTCTGCAAAATGGCATGGTCAACCAGATCGTCGTAGTAGATGATGTCCACCTGATGCAAGATCCTGTCTGCTTTAAGAGTCATTAGTTCCGGATCTCCGGGTCCAAAGCCGATAAGCCAGACTTTCCCCCACTGCCGCCTTATGTCCACCCCATGAAAGAGTGCATGCAATTCCGGGCGCCGGGACCGGCTGATCAATGCCATTTTGCCGCCGAGTGGATGAGACTGGGGGGAAGGTGCATTTCTGGATTCAGGGTGCCCGGGGGCATGGATCAACGCCAGCACATCCAGTTGATCCGGCATTGGATAAGGAAGGTCTTTTGCAGCACAGACTCCGAGGTCAGCCTCCTGCTGGATTAAGCTCGCCAGCATCGCTGTGATTTTCTCCGGGCCCAAAATGTCTGCCGACCAATTGTAGTAAGTGCCTTGAACCGAACCGGCAACCGAGTCGCGCAGAAACAATGCGTCCCCGGCCTCCAGTACTAAGAGATCCGCCAAAGCCTGATCCGCCGCCAAGATCCTCAAGTGAGATATCAAACAGCCTCCTTCAGGATCTGTATTTTGCGATTGCACAGGAGAGTCGACTTGCATCTTTTCCATGCCCTTGAATTCGCCCGATTATTTTGTTGAGGCTTTCTGTTTGCCAATGTTCTTTACCATGCCTGACCCGTTTGTTGACCGGCAGGTAGCTGCTTCAGATGGAGTAATCGGGAATAATCTCCTTGCCCTTCAGAATTAAGCCGATTCGGTCAACGGCTGTGAGTACTGCTTCACTCTGACTCACGATGACCACATCGCCCTGGCCTGCGGAACTCTCTTGTCCAACATTGACAAAAAGGATCTCATTGGGTTCATTGAGCGCTTTGAGCAAAGTCCGGTCATGGGCATCCAGATCCGATATGCTGGTGACAAAAATCTGCCCACTGTCAGTCAGGATGCGCGCCAGTTCGCCCAGCCTTCGGATTCGTTCTTCTCTGCGCTCAAAAGTATCCAGTACGTCTGAATCCAAGCCGTGATCGAGATTGGAAATACCCAGGTAATAACTCATGTATCCTTCATCGAAAAGTCGCTTCTCCAGCATTTTGGCAAT